>CAWUOF010000297.1:0-5814 GCA_963923765.1 uncultured bacterium
TAGGGGATTAAAATAATTATAAACACAGCATAAAACAGTTACATTTATTTTCAACTGATTATACATTGCTTGGTTAATATGGCTGACAACACCAAAGTGATGTTCAAATGGTACAAAATGAGGTAAACACCAACCTTTTTTCCCTTGTATTAATAGCAGACTATCCTGGTTAGGATGGGGAATAATTGTGTAATAGTCAAATTGAACATCTGGGAGATGATATACCAAGTTTTGGCTCATTTTATGGTAATTCGTCACAAATAATAAGGGCTATTTTGTAGGATACCTTATAATCATCTTGTGTTATACCTATTTAATAATGAAGTTGCAGTATTTGTTCAAAGTTAATGGATTAATTATATATAATTATTGATTTTTATAATAATTTTTTGTTTAATTATACCAGGATTATAGGCTAATTTTAACTAAGATATTTGTTATATACCAAATAACAATATAAAGTTTGTTATGTTTAACATATTTGAAATAAGATGGTATTACTACATTTGCTAATTGTATCGTTTCAAAACATATATAATTTAAATTATTTACATCAGGAATTATAGGGGGAAAAATATTTTAAATTCCTGATGGTTATTAGAAATTAATTTCCTAATTCTTTTGATCGCTCATAAGCGGCTTTTACTGCTTTGATGAGAGCCGATCGAAACCCAGATTTTTCTAGTTGGGCAATACCGGCAATGGTGGTACCGCCGGGACTGGTGACACGATCTTTAAGTTCGGCAGGGTGAATACTAGTTTCATGGAGTAATTCTGCTGTACCTCGGACAGTTTGGAGGGCTAGTTTAGCGGCGATCGGCCTGGGTAAACCGGCATAAACTCCGCCATCTGTTAAGGCTTCTATTAAAATAGCTACATAACCTGGACCAGAACCAGAAAGACCAGTTACAGCATCCATCATATATTCTGGTATTTGGACGACTTCACCGACAGCCTGAAAAATACGGGTAGCTAAATCTATATGGGTATTTTGAACATATTTACCGGCGGCGATCGCGGTGATACCGGCACCAACAGTAGCGGGAGTATTGGGCATAGCTCGAATTACGGGGCGATCGGGAAAAGCTGCTTCCAGTTTATGCAGAGGTACTCCCGCTAAAATTGAAACTACTACCAAATTTTCACTACCTTTTTTATGGGCTGCAAAATCCGCCAATTCTGTTGCTACTGCTGCAAAAACTTGGGGTTTAATTGCCAACAATAACACTTCTTGTGCTTCAATAACGGCATTATTATCTGTAGTGACTTGTACTCCATACTGTTGTGCTAAAACACTACAGCGATGGCGTTGAGGTTCACTAACTAAAATCTCGTCAGGTTGATAAATTTTTTGAGCAATTAGGCGTGATAATAGAGCTTCTCCCATTACTCCGCCACCGATCGTACTAAGTTTTATAGACATTGGAATATATGAATAACATTAATAGGTAATAGGTAAAAGACAAAACATTTAGCTCAGGACTTACCCACACTATCACTAATCAAAACTAAGGATTTTTTGGAGTTTTTCCCTAAAATCCCAAATATGAGGATAAGCTCTAAGCTATAAATTATTTATTACCTATTACCTGTTACCTATTGTTCTGTTTATTGAGCAATTCGGCCCGGTTCAGATTGCCAATTGGGAGTAGGTGCGGGACGAGTAGCTGGGCGTACAGGAGCTTGCATAACTTCATGGACTACGCCAGATTGAGTGCTAACTTGAACACAACTAGGTGTAAACAGGAAGATACTTTCACCGATGCGCTCTTGATGACCATCTAAGGCAAAAGTACCACCAGCAATAAAGTCTACTGCGCGTTGTGCTTGATCAGGATCCATCATAGTTAGGTTTAAAACTACTGATTTGCGTTCCCGCAAAGCTTGAATAGCTTGAGGCATTTCTTCAAAGGAGCGCGGTTCCATGACGACGACTTCTGAAATGCTATTAGCTACTCCGGGCATACCGATTACATTATTCATTTGATTTGCTCTCATTCCTACTTCATTGGCTATAACATTAGGTGCGGGGGTGGGTACTGCTCCTAGTGCCCTTTCGCGTAAGCGACGGCGATTTTGACGTTCTTCTTCGTCATTATTATTATTTGTGTTAGTAGCAGCCGGACGATTTTGCGGATAGGTTTCTTCTGCCTCGGTCTCATCGTACTCATATTCATACTCTACTCGTTCGTTGAGACCCACAAAATCTCGTAATCTGGAAAAAATATTATTCACTATTCACTCTCCATAATGCACTAAGGTTAACGGGTGCATCTCATTTTTGCAAAAAAACCATATTTTAACTATGTCAACATCATAGTATTTATTCATAGTCTAGGCGAAGCGACAGCAGCGCAATCAGGTTTTTTATTGCATTATTTTAAGATGCATCCAAGGTTATCTACGGGAAAAAGCTGCTAAAAGTTTATAGGATAAAATCCTATATTTAAGGCCAACCTAGCATAGTCAAGGATATTTTCAGCCTTATACATCTACAAAATTTAATTTATTTTTTATTGTATATTGCCAAAGTTTAATTGCCACTGCTGGGAATAAAAGGCCCATGAATATAGCGGTGTCAGGATTTCCCAAGGCTGACAGTATTATGTATTACGATCGCCAAATATAACTGTTCCTAAGCGAATATAGGTAGCACCAGCTTGTATAGCAAGATGATAGTCTTCTGACATTCCCATAGATAGGTGGTGCATTTTGATATTTGGCCAATTTTCGGCTTCGATTTGATTGGCTAAGGCGCGAGTTTCCTGAAATAGTGCTAGGGTTTGTGTTTCGTTTAATCCCAAGGGTGGAATAGTCATTAATCCTTGAATTTTTAGATTATTACATAGATTTAATTCTGGTATATCTGTTAATAATTCCGGAATAGTCCAGCCGTGTTTATTGTGATCGGGTAATATTTTTATTTGTAGTAGCACTTCTGGCTGTATTGATATTTCTTCTGCTAAACGATTTAATCGCTGTGCTAGTTTTAAATTATCTAGGGAATGAATTACTTGAAAATGCTCTAGGGCTTTTTGGGCTTTATTACTTTGCAAATGTCCGATGAAGTGCCACTTAATGTCGGGTAAATCTTGTAACTGAGTTTGTTTTTCGATAGCTTCTTGGATGCGACTTTCTCCAAAATCTCTAATTCCGGCAAAATAGGCAGCGCGAATATTTTGAACTGATACTTGTTTAGTTACGCCAATTAATCGTACTGAATTTGGTAGAGTTTGGCGAATGCTGTTAATTCGTTCGGCGATCGCACTTGTCATAGGAAATAGTCAAATTAATTTCTTTTAAAAGCTTTTTTCAGCATAACTTAAATTTCTATTATATTATTTATTTTACTTATTATTTGCTTTTATTTTTATTAATTCTTAAATTTTGCTATTAATCCCTAGATTTGTTAATGAAATGTGCGTTGATAAATACTATTTAGCTGTTCTTGTTCTATAGATTTACCATTACGACGCAACCAGCGTAGCCGGTGTTCTACCATTAGTTTTGCATCACTGCGACTGATAGGCTCAAATTTAATTCCCGCCGGACTATTTATTACTAAAAAAAATAGTCTTTGGGCATAGAGTGTAGTAAATAATTCCTGGTTTTCATCTAGGGAAGCTACCCGGAATAGTAGGCCAAAGTTAGGATGGTTTATATAAGTTTCGTGGCTCATTAATTATGATTATTTGATTCGGGATAAAAGTGTAACATAATGGAAAACATATTTTCAAAAATATATTTTTAATAACCATTACAAAGGAGCGATCGGCTTGATTTTAGCTTAAAATGTCCTAAAATATTTCATACCAAGCCAAAATTTTCCCTGATTTTAATCTATTTTCTGATTAAGTTGCCTTTTATCATAATTTTTTGCGCCTGTCAATACCTATTTTCCAATAGATTTAAAATCCGAAATTAATTCCTTCTGCACCCCAAATTAAACGAATAGCCCAAAGTAATATTAATCCAAATAAGGCTAACCAATCGGCTAATTTTAAACGTAATTGATGCCATTGTACACGATGTTGATTTGGACTGGTAAATCCTCGTACTTGCATAGCACTAGCAATTTGTTCTGCTCTTAATAATAAATTTTCTACTAACCGTACAATTACTAACATCCAAACTTGTAAGGTTTTTCGCATTCCTAATTTTTTCCAATTAATTGCTCTAGTTTGAATCGATCGCACTAGATTTTGAATTTCTTCTAATACTAAAGGAATAAACCGTAATGATAGAGTTAATGTTAATACTATTTCTGTAATTGGTAAATTAAATCGCTGGAGAGGTTGCATTAAATTCTCTATGCCTGCGGTAATTTCTTCGGATGTAGTAGTCAGTAAATAAAGATTTGTACTATAAATAAGAGTAAATAATAGTGTACTAATACGAATAGCCATATCTAGCGATCGCCTACTAATAGTAAACGATGCTTTTTGCCAAACTATATAATTATAATAAGTAGGTTGTCGTAATTCTACTTTATTTTCATAATTATTAGAATTATTATTTGTCTTTTCGTTTGTATTTCGTTTCCATTTAAAAGGATTATACCAGGGTTGAGGTTCAGCAGGTTTAGGTAAATTAGCAGGTTGTTGCACAAAGGCTATTTCATCGGCAGGTAAACGAGGTTGATGTTCTGCATCTAGTCCATCTGGAGCGATCGAAGCTATGAGCAAGACCCAGATACAAAATACCATCAGCCAGCCTATTTGTTGTCGCCATACGCGGAGAGGGATTTTGGCTGTAAGGGTAATTAAAATTAATATTATTACTGTAGCAATACGCCAAACTGGGTTAGCTAAAAGAGGAATAACTAAAAAAGTCATTAACCAACCTAGTTTAACTCGTGGATCTAAATGATGTAACCAAGTTATCGGTTGTTCGAGATATAAACCTAGAGGTAGACTTCGTAATAAATCCATATATTATGGGGCGTGGGGCATTGGACATTGGGCATTGGGCATTGGGCTAAATAATGGATAATGGATAATGGATAATGAATAATGAATAATGAATAACTATCAATTGTTGAATTATCAATTATCAATTGTTGAATTATCAATTATCAATTATCAATTATCAATTATTTGCCCAATGCCCAATGCCCAATTACCCTAATTTTAGGCTAAAACAGGAGTGGGTTTAGGCCAACGTTGGACAGCTTCGCCAATTACGGCTAATTCTTTCATTAGGCGATCGAATTGATCGGGGGTTAAAGATTGCGGGCCGTCGGACAGGGCTTTAGCTGGATTGGGGTGTACTTCAATCATTAGTGAGTCTGTACCAGCAGCGATCGAGGCTTTAGCCATATCTGGTACTAAACTCGCCCATCCGGTGCCATGACTCGGATCAATCATTATTGGTAAATGAGTTAGCTTTCTGAGTACTGGCAACACTGATAAATCTAAGGTATTGCGAGTATATTGACGGTCAAAAGTGCGTATTCCCCGTTCACATAGAATTACATTAGGATTGCCTGCGGCCATAATATACTCTGCTGCCATTAGCCATTCTTCGATCGTGGCTGACATTCCTCGCTTCAGTAATACGGGTTTATCTTGTGCCCCTACTTTTTTCAGTAGCGAGAAATTTTGCATATTTCTGGCGCCAACTTGAATCATATCTGCCACCGCTCCCAATTTATCCAGATCGGCAGCATCCATTAATTCTGTAATTATTCCCAGACCTGTAGCTTCTCGCGCTGCTAATAACAAATCCAAAGCACTCTCGCCGTGCCCTTGGAAAGCATAAGGTGAAGTCCGAGGTTTGTAAGCGCCTCCCCGTAAAAACTTAGCCCCAGCAGCT
>CAWUOF010000298.1:0-5791 GCA_963923765.1 uncultured bacterium
GCGAAAGTCAAAAACATAATTAATCATTATCAAGTTTTCGTCAATTCGGCTATTTTTTAATTATTATTAATTATTAATTTACTTTCGCCAGAAGTCTATTGTAATCTATTGTGACGTTTTCATCGCAATAACAGTTTTTTAATCCAGAGATGCACCTGTTTATTAAAGTTGATTTCTGGCTTTTAATTGTAGATATCTATTTACTAATTGATTACTAATATGATTAGCTGGTGCATCTAAAACTAATACGCCTTTTTGTTTTAATTTGGCAAAAGCTACTTGTCTTTGAGATAATAAATCTAAAGCTACTGCACGGGAATAAGTCGAGGAAATATCCTCAGTAGGTGTATGGGCGATTTTATCTATTTGAGGGTCACGCAGAGTAACACAAAAAGGTAGATAACGAGGTGTTAATCTTCCTAAAGCTGCTAATAATTCGGAAGAGGCTGTTATATCTATAATGTCGGTAATTACTACTACTAAAGCCCGCCGACTTTGTTGTTTAACAATGGTAGTACAAGCACCTAAATAGTCGGGTTCTAATAGGGCGGGTTGAATGGGGGTAAGACGTTCTAAAATTCGGTTAAGTTGATGATGTCCTCTTTCTGGTGGTATCCAGGTAGTAATTTCTTTGTCAAATACAGCTATTCCAACTCGATCGCCTCTATGTAATCCGGCTAAAGTTAAGGATAAAGTAGCATTTAATCCCCAATCAAAGCGTTTAATTCCTTTTATTCTTGCTGTCATTAACCTACCTCGATCGAGTAAAATAATTAAAGTTTGTTCCTGTTCCGGTTCTAAAACTCTTACTAAAGGGCGCGATCGACGGGCGGTAGCTTTCCAATCAATTAAACGAATATCATCACCTATTCCATATTCCCGCAATTCTGCAAATTCCGTACCCATACCAATGCGGCGGGCTTGACGCATGGTACCTGTATTTTGTAATGTCAGTTTTATAGTTAGTTCCCGTAATCCCACTAAATCTGGATAAACTGCTACTGTTTTACTATCTTTAATTTTCCAATCATCCCAAGCTAAACCCCAACTTCCTAACTGTCTAATTTGAATATCTCCCCATTTATATTCACCGCGATTTTTGGGTTGCACAGTATAGGTTAATTCTTGATAACTTTTAGCTGGTAAAAATGCTTCTAATTTATTCTTATAAGTAATAAAATCTATCGGATAATAATCACTAATTATAATATTAGCTGGAGTATTTCCTGATTTTATTTCCAAATAAATAGGATTATCTCTACCAATAGAAAGACGCCCTGGTAATAGGCGAGTTACCTGAACGCGATCGCGCTTAACTTTCCTACTATCTATTATCATTAATGCCAAAACAATAGTATCGAATACTACAGGAATAGTTACCCCTATTATTTTATTAAAAAAAATTTCTAATATCGGGGAGATAATTAAACTGAATGTTAACAGGAAATAAACTCGTTTAGCAGGAATCATTGTTTTTTTAATCCCTCACCTCGGTACTGGTACTTGACTAAGTAGAGAAGCGATAACAGATTCAATTTGTACACCATCTAATTGTGCTTCTGGTTTTAAAATTAAACGATGACGAAGTAAGGGAGAAGCTATAGTTTTAATATCGTCGGGAGTGACAAAGTTTTTTCCTGATAGCCATGCTTGGGCTTTACTCGTTTGTAACCAAGCGACAGCACAACGAGGAGAGGCGCCGATCGCGATGTCGGGATGTTTACGCGATCGCCCGACAATTCCTAACACATAATCTAAAATTTTTTCTTCTACTTTTACTTCTGTGATAGCTTGACGACATTGTAAAATCTGCTCAACATTAGCTATAGCTTTTATCTTAGCCAAATCTAATCTCCGGGCTGTAAAACCAGCTTGGCTATTTAACAGCATTTGTTTTTCTGCTGCTGCATCAGGATAGTCTACATTTAGTTTAAATAAAAATCTATCTAATTGAGCTTCTGGCAGGGGATAAGTACCCTCAAATTCTAACGGGTTTTGAGTAGCAATTACTAAAAATAATTCTGGTAAAGCCATACTTTCCCCATCGAGAGTTACTTGCTGTTCCTCCATTGCTTCTAATAATGCTGATTGAGTTTTTGGCGGTGTGCGGTTAATTTCATCTGCTAATAATATCTGGGTGAAAATCGGCCCTTTTTTCAAAATAAAATTACGACTATTTAAGTCAAAAATATTTGTTCCTAAAATATCAGAAGGTAAAATATCTGGCGTTAACTGAATACGACGAAATTCTGCCTGTATTAATTTTGCCAATACCCTTACTAATAAAGTTTTACCTGTTCCTGGTACTCCTTCTAAAATTACATGACCCCCTGCTAGTAATGCTACTAATAATTGTTGCACTACCGTGTTTTGGCCTACTATAATTTGATTTAAGGTTTGGCTAAGTCGATTTAATATAGTTTGATTTTCGTTCATTGTCTATTTTTTATCTAGTTTTGTAGTTTGTCAAAAGGGTAAATGTTGCCGTATTGTCTGCCATTGTTGTAACCAAATTAGCAATTCTCCATCGCTAATTCTATTTTTAGGTGATGTTTTTGCTTGATTTTTTAATACTTTTTTTAATACTTGTTGCATTTCCCTAGCAGGGCGTTTTGTTTGCTGTACCCAAGCATCTACTAAAATTTTGTGATTAAGGGGTTTTGTACCTAAACCTAATGCTTTTTGCAGTTGTAATTGTTCCTCTTTTCCTACTATATCTAAAATAAATTCGCTACTACCAGCTTTTTCTAACACGGCTGCTAATGCTTGTATGTAAGCTTCGCTATTGTCTACTACGGGTGTTTTGATAATTGTCGGTTGTCCAAAACGTCGATTTTCTGCCCAAATTAATAGGATAAATAAAATAATTCCGGGTAATACTAGGTTAATTAGGGGTGTTTTCGCGAAATATTCTAGCAAACTTTCTGTTTTTTCTTTTTTATCTAATAAGTTTTTATCTTTGTAACCGTGTATATATTCATCAACAAATATAGATTGGTTATTATTTTTCCTATTCTCGGTAACTAATTGGGCTAAAAATTCATAGTTTCCCTGTTCTTTTTGATAAGCATTAGCCGCTAAATAGGGTGTGGTGGCTAAAATTAATTTGCCTTTACCTATTTCTTCTGACCAGACGATCGCCCCAAATTTATCCCCTAATTTTTCTTTTTCATTTTGTATGGTTTTTCTCCTCCTAGTATCAATTTTTACCTTTCCAACTAAACTTGTTTGTAGGCTACTAAATTCTGCTTCTGTAACAGGTTGTCTACTTCCTAAAATTATTAAGTTATTGCCTTTTTCTATCCAGCTTTTTTCTATATTATTAAGGTATATTCCAGTTAAATAACTGTTAACTTGCAACAGGGTATTAGAATTTTCTGGGGTAGTTTCTATTAATTTTTTAAAGGGTTTTTGCCAGCGTTGTATCGGTGTTCCTCGGTTTTCCATAAAAGCATACCACGCCCCATATCCATCGGGTGCTTTATTGTAGGTAGAACCGCTATTTAGGTTATTATTACTAGGTGCAAATAAAATTGTCAGTAGAATAATAACTCCCAGGGCGATCGCTATTTGCCAAGAAAGTTTTTTGGAGATTTTCATGTTTTTTCTTCAATTTCTTGATAGGCTTTTTGACAATTTTGCCAAATTTGTAAAGAAATATCGGCATTACCAAAACAGATATTTTCGTGGGTAGAAATTAAAGTAAAATAAGACTGCGATCGAGGTATTTTTTGTAATAGTTCTCGATATTCTCCATCTGTGCGACTAATTTTATGGGGAATAATATTTTTATTGTTTAATCTTTGTAACATTGCCATATATAAACATCGACAAGCTTCTCGATAGTTTTCTTGCTTTTGAAATTCTTGTGCTTGTTTTAACCACGCTGTTACATTTAATTCCGGTTCCGATAATTTGGCGGTGATAGTTGGCTGAGAAAATAGTAATAAAAAAGGATTACCATAACGACGCCACCAACACCATAAACGCCATCCTAGCCATATTACTAAACTAGCGAATATTATCCAAAATAATCCTCGGGCGATCGCTAATAATAAATCAGAATTAAACTCTGAAGATGTGGCAGGGGCTTGAGGAGATTTCGGGCGAAATTGATTCCATTTCCATTCCATCCATTCCCCTAATTGTCGCATTGACTGTTGCCACTGCCAACTTAAACTGTTTTCTGCAAAGGTATTTTCAGGCATAATTGGTATTGGGAATTGCCCAAATTAATTAGTCTTCTGTAGTCCTTTGGATTTTGGCCAAGATATGGCTGGCTCTTTGGCTAAACGCTGGGAAACATTGTATGCCCCATAACGATTTAGGTGGCTGGGGTCTGAGAAGAAATCATGTTGATTTGGCCATGCTTGGCTTAAGTCTGTGAAGATAAAACCTTTTTCTGGGGCTAGGCGTAGCATTTGTTGTTGAAATTGCTGCTCGTAAGCTTTTCTAATGGGATCTAAGTAATCTTGGGTCAGGGGCAGATTCACAAAAACTACTGGTATTTGTCTTTGTTGTGTATATTGCATTAGGGAAGATAATGCATTTATCTGTTTTCCTTCCATTTGAAAGTTTTGATAATCTCGATCGTAATCTCCTGATACTCGTGGATGTTTTTGATAGTAAGTTGTGGCTTGGAAGCGAATAGATAAAGGTAAAAAGCCATTAATATCTATAGTAGATGGGTTTGTATTTTCTTCGTCTTCTATATTAGCTTTTTCTCCTTCTGGTTTAATTTGTCCATTCTGATTTGCATAGAAAGAGTTGATATCTTTTAAATTACTATGTTTTACTAGATTTTCTAGTAGGTAATTTTTCAGTTTATCTCGTTGGGAATATGTGGCGGAAAATTTGCCTAATTTATCATTGAACAATTGATTCAAGCTATCGTAATTACTTGTTACAGGTGCAAAGTTTACTGCTATGTTGTTAGCATTTTTAGCAGTTGTGCTGTTTTCTTCCTCTGCATCTTTTTGTTGTTGTTTTTCTGGCAAAATACCTGTTTGTACTATTTTTTTGTAGCCTTCGCTGGCAGCGATCGCATTATAAGTTATATCTACTCGACCACTATTAAATGCGCGCGCTCCATCTGCCCAAATAATTAATTTTGGTAACTGTTCTGGTGGTAATATCTGCCGTATAATTAAATCTACTACTTGGGCTGTTGCTCCATTAATACCAAAGTTAAATACTTCAATATCGCCATACCCAGACATAGCTAAGGCTTTTTCTAAGGCTATTGGATCTATTCCTCGTAAAGTCCGTGAGCTACCAATTACCATCACATCAGGTGGTCCTTTGCGGGCAACTCGTTGTTGATATAGAGCTAATTTTTCATCTAATTGCCGACTTCTAAAACTGGGGAAAGGCGATCGCGTTGCTGCTATCATGGCAGTTTGGGCTGCACTTGGCTGTAGTGGGGAAGCCAGTAAAGGCATTTCTATTTTTTGTGTTGGTGTTTGTGCTGATGTTTCTCCTTGATTTTTATCTTTTTTCGGCGGTGTGGATATAATTTGATTTCGAGGTTTATTTACATCAATATTTGTTGTTATTCCTGTTTGGGTAAAGGTGGAAGAATTAAAAATACCTTCTTCATTGTCTTTATTTTTTTGTAGGGCTATTTGTGGCAAAGCTACTGTTTCTGTTGCCTGAGTAGTATTATTATTTGCTATAGTAGTTTTGTTGTTATTTGCTTCTGGATTTTTCCCGGGTTTATTTCCAGTTAGCATTTCTCCTACTAACCAATCTGTTTGTAAAGCTAATAGTAATCCTAAAGCTGCCCAAATTA
>CAWUOF010000299.1:0-5790 GCA_963923765.1 uncultured bacterium
TGATTAAAGAATCAAAAGCTTGGGGAATAGTAGCACAGAGGGCTAAGAATTTAGCACAAGCTAAAGCAGTAATAGCCAAAGATCGCCCTGATGTAGTTTTGTTAGATTTGTGGTTTTCAGAATCTACAGAAAATGGATTTGAATTATTAAGAGAATTGACTAATTATAATCCACCAATACCAGCGATCGTCTTTACTACTAGGGAGAGTTTTACCGATCGGGTAAAAGTAGCGCGTTTAGGTGGAAAAGGCTTTTTACAAAAACCTATTTCTCCTAGTCAAGTAATAGAGGCAATAAATCAAGTTTTACAACAATCGAGCATCCCATCTGCTCATCTGATGGTAGTAGATGATGATCCACAAGTATTAGATTTTTTACGCACTTTATTAGAACCTTGGGGCTTTCAATTAACTTTATTAGATAAGCCGCAACAATTTTGGCAAACTATAGAAAAATCTCCGGTTGATTTGTTGATTTTTGATGTAGAAATGCCCGAACTTAGTGGAATTGATTTATGTCAAGTAGTGCGTAATGATTCACGTTGGAGTGAATTGCCAATATTGTTTCTTTCTGCCCATACCGATCGGGAAACAGTACAGCGAGTTTTTTTAGCAGGTGCAGATGATTATGTTACTAAACCAATTGTCGGCCCGGAGTTAATTGCTCGTGTTCTTAATCGCCTAGAGCGGATCCAAATCCTACGTAAATTAACAGAAATAGATAGTTTAACTGGTCTTGTTAATCGCGGTAAATCTGTGCACAATTTAAATTATTTGCTAGATATAGCCAAACGTCAGAACCAAAATTTGTGTTTGGTTATTTTGGATTTAGATAATTTACAGCAAATTAATGAAGAATATGGGCACGATATCGGCGATAAAATATTAAAACGATTGGGAGAAATTTTAAAACAAAGTTTTCGCCGAGAAGATGTGGTAGCTCGTTGGGATGGTGATGAATTTGTGATTGGTTTGTATGGAATTACAGAAAAACAAGGTTTAGAACGAATAAACACTATACATAAAATTCTCAATAAGCAGCATTTTGCAGATATTAATTATCCCAACTTTACAGCTTCTTTTAGTATAGGAATAGCCAATTATCCTGAGCATGGTTCTGATTTGCAAGAATTGTATAATGCTGCTAAGGCTTCACTAAATCGAGCGAAGGAGTCTAGGAAATAAAAAACCTGGTAATAGTTATGATATCATTTAGATGATTCTAGTTTTTTATAGTAGCTATACTAGATAAAAATATGCAGCCAAATATTATGATGGTAAAAGGTACAATAATAGATGTTTACGATCGCAACAAATTGCTAGAAGATCAATTACGAATTTATGCAACTGAACTGCAAGAAATAGAAAAAATTTTGACGGAGATGATATTTATGATATAATTTCAAAATAATAACCTGGAAATATCTTCAATAAATAATGATAATCTACCTATAATCATACTGAAAATACAGAAAATAATAATCAATTATATCTAGGGTCACATCGCAAATATTTGTTAAATAAAATTCGCTCATGTTTAGTTTTAAAAGAGCAAAAAATAACATTAGATTATAGTTATTTAGAAAATTTACAATTGTTAGTAATTGGAATTAATCAGCAGAGAAAAATTGAATATGTAAATTCTTTTGTAATCAAATTAACTGAATATACTAAGGCAGAAATTATTGGTAAAAATTGGGTAGAAAGTTTTTGGCAATTGCCAGCAAAAAAAACAGCCCAGCCAGAGGATTTAATACAATCAGAAAAACCAATAAAACCAGAATTTGCTAATTATTATAAAAATTCTATTTTTACTAAGTCAGGAAAAGAAAAAATTATTGCAATAATACCTTATTACACAATACTAAAGGGGAGGCGATCGCTACTCTTTGTATAGGTGAAGATATTACCCAACGTTATACTATAGAAAAAAGAAAAGATGAATTTATTGCTATGGTAAGCCATGAATTACGAACACCTCTAACTTCAATTCATGGGGCTTTAAACTTAATAGCTACAGGGTTAATAGATGTTAATTCGGAACGCGGTAAACGAGTTATTGATATTGCTGCCGTGCCGATCGCCTAGTTACACTTGTTAATGATCTTTTAGAATTAGAACGTTTAGAATCTGGTAAAATTAGTTTAATTAAACAATCATTGCAGGTGAATTAATAATTAAAGCTAGAGATGCGATGCAGGTAATGGCTAATAAAAACGGAATTAATTTAGCTATTTTTCCCAAAAACATTACTATATTTGCCGATAGCGATCGTCTCATCCAAATACTCACAAATATGATTGGAAAACTCATCAATTTTTCCCCCTCTAATTCTACAATTATTTTAACATTATAAATGTCAAAAAATCATCAAATAGATAAGAAACAAACTAGCCTAAATTCTGAGCATATCATATTTAAAGTGCAAGACCAGGGGCGCGGCATTCCTATTGATAAATTAGAAAGTATTTTTGAGCGTTTTCATCAAGTTGATGCTGCCGACTCCCGCAAAAAAGGCGGCACAGGTTTAGGTTTAGCAATATGTCGTAGTATTGTTAAACAACATGGTGGAGAAATATGGGTAGAAAGTACTGTAGGTGAAGGTAGCAGTTTTTATTTTACTATTCCCTTTACGATAACTAATTAATAATTTTTCCCTATAAGACTAATTTAAAATCGATCGATTAACCCGCCCTGGATAATCAGAAAAAATATGGGAATTATTGAAAAAAATATTCATAACAGGGTGGGTTAAGTGATAAATTATGATATTAATAGATAAGATAAATAAACTCGCCCCAGCCGCATCGATATTGATATGGATTAACTAAAGACTAGAAAAATTTGGTCTAACCATAAAATTTATGATAATTATTGATAATTACTATACCAGATTATAGCTATAAATCTGATTTTTTTTAGATGGCTTGTCAATACATATTAGATTTTTGTTCCCATCTAGTAAGTAATTATTCACAAAATATTCACAAACTTTTTATAAACTTATAAGTAATTCTCAATATTTAAGATAGTTTATTAAACACATAAACTATATAAATAACATCAAATAATTTCATAATAAATATAATTTATTTAACATTAAATGTTTTAGTTTTGAGTGTTTTAAATATTTATATATTATTTTATATTTTATATTTTATATTGTTAGAAAAATAATATGATAACAATTCAAAATCAAATACCGAAGCAAACTAATATACAAAAATATAAAAAAATTCTAAACCTATTGAAATGATAACTTATTCAATAATTATATAAACCATATTCACGGAGGAAAAAATGCACACTCAACAAAAAGTCAATATTTTGTTAGTAGATGACAGTCCCGAAAAATTATTAGCTATGGCAGTAATTCTGGTTAGTTTAAATCAGAATTTAATTACAGCAAATTCTAGGGAAGAAGCATTAAAATATATTGCTAGAGAAGAATTTGCCGTTATTTTGTTTAACATACAGATACCTGGTATAGATGAATTAAACATAGCATATCAAATTAAAAGTTACCTAAAAAATCAACAAACACCGATAATTTTTATCAGTAATTTTAATAAAAACGATATGATATTTAAAATCTATTATGGTGAGACCTTAGATTGTATTCATCAGCCGAAAATCCCGCAAATATTAATATCAAAAGTAGCATATTTTATAGAAAAATTCCATAAATCTGCTGAATTAAAATTAAAATATGAGCAATTATTAAATATTAATAATATCTTACAAAAACAAATTGAATAACAACAAAAAGCCCAGGAGATTTTACAACAACAAAACGAGTTTGCCGCGTTATTTGCAGCTATTTCCGATGCAACTATATTTATAAACTTATCTGGTTATATCACCCAATTAAATCCAGCATTTTCTAAAATATTTGGCTACAATACATCAGAATTAATTGGGCAGCAATGTTTAAGATTATATCAAGATTTATCAGATTACGATCGCTATAACTATGACCAAATATTTGCTATAACTAATTTGCAAACAAATCATAACTATACTGTCACCTATTCCCGCAAAAACGGGCAAAAATTTCGGGGAGAAACTATTGATACTATTGTGCGGAATCAGCAGGGAGATTGTTTAGGTTTATTAAGAATAATTCGCGACATTACCGATCGGGAAGAAAACGATGAAAAAATAGCTGATTTAATGCGACAAAAGCAACTAATTTTAAATTCAGCCGGAGAAGGAATTTATGGAATAAATAAGGAAATACAACATTTATTAATCCAGAAGCAGCAAAAATGCTGGGATACGAACCGGAGGAAATTATTAATCAACCCATAAATATTATTTTACAAAATTCTCAAAATAATAATTTAAATAATGATAATATAAACGAAGTACCGATCTATAAATCCTTAGAAGATGGTACAGTGCATCATATTAATCATGCTATTTTTTATCGAAAAGATGGCTCCTATTTTCCGGTGGAATATATTAGTACACCAATTATAGAATTTGGTACAACAATAGGAGCAGTGATTACCTTTAAAGATATTACGGAACGTAAAGCTATAGAAAAAATGAAGAATGAATTTATTTCTATAGTTAGTCACGAATTACGCACACCTCTTACTTCTATTTATGGGGCGTTAAATTTATTAGCAACTGGGTTACTAGAACCAGAATCACCCAAGGGAAAAAGAGTAATTCAGATTGCCTCAGAAAATAGCGAAAGATTAGTAATGTTAGTAAATGATATTCTGGATTTAGAAAGATTAGAATCAGGAAAAATGAAATTTATAAAACAGCAGTGGCTTGCTAGTGATGTAATGACAGCAGCAGTAGAATTAGTACAAAATATGGCAAATAAAGCTAATATTAAATTATTATTTTCTCCCGCAGCAATACCTTTAGAAATAGATCGGGATCGCATTATTCAAGTCTTGACAAACTTGTTAAGTAATGCCATCAAATTTTCTTCACCAAATTCCACAGTTTGGTTAAATGTCCAACTACAAACACCAGAATTAGATAGTAGCCCAGAAAAAAGCCCAACAGTATTATTTATTATAAAAGATCAAGGTAGAGGCATTCCTAGCGATAAAATTGAAAGTATCTTCGATCGATTTCAACAAGTAGATGCCTCCGACTCGCGGAAAAAAGGCGGAACGGGTTTAGGTTTACCAATATGCCGTAGCATAGTGCAACAGCATGGCGGAAACTTATGGGTTGAAAGTAACCTCGATCGAGGCAGCATTTTTTACTTTACTTTACCTCAGCAAGCAGTGGAAAATTAAAATTATGACAACTAAAATAATTTTAGTAATTGATGATGAAGATGGCATCATAGAAATTATCCAAATTTCTTTAGAAGCTGCCGGAGGATGGGAAGTATTTGCTGCCGCTTCTGGTAGCGAAGGTTTAATCATGGCCGCCGCCCAACAACCTGATGCTATCATCCTTGATGTAATGATGCCTGATATGGATGGGACGCAAACTTTTGCCCATTTGCAAGCTAATCCCAAAATTCAACACATTCCCACAATATTACTAACAGCTAAAGCCAAAGCTAGTGAACAAAAAGAATTAATAGAATTAGGTGTATCTGGAGTAATTACTAAACCATTTAAACCAATGGAATTAGTCAAACAAATCCGAACTATTCTAAATTGGAATGATTAATACAGATGGAAAAAAAGTATAAAAAAAATTTGCAACTGCTTTAGTATTATCCGATTTTTATAATAATCTAATTAATAAACCATTTTACCCTGTAGGGGTAACAAGAAGGCTAAAACCTTTACAGGATAAAGGATGGAGC
>CAWUOF010000300.1:0-5753 GCA_963923765.1 uncultured bacterium
GCTCTATGCTGGCTTATCGCCGACATCAACAATTACAGCGATCGTCTCTGTATTTGGTAACGTCTCCTGCTCCAAATTTACTGGCAGTTGTCGAAGCTTCTCTGCAAGGTGGCACTACTATTGTGCAATATCGCGATAAAGATGCAGATGATACGGAACGTTTGGAAATAGCCCATCAAATGCGCCAAATTTGCGATCGCTACAATGCTTTACTAATAATTAACGATCGCGTAGATATAGCTTTGGCTGTTGGGGCTGATGGTGTGCATTTGGGACAACATGATATATCTATTGCCCTGGCTAGACAAATCCTCGGCCCACAACGTCTCGTGGGTCGATCGACTACTAACCCAGAAGAAATGCAACAAGCTATTGCAGAAAAAGCCGATTATATAGGAGTTGGCCCAGTTTATGAAACTCCTACTAAAGTTGGCAAAGCGGCAGCCGGTTTAGACTATATTCGCCATGCAGTAGCCCATGCTTCTATTCCTTGGTTTGCGATCGGTGGTATAGATACTAATAACCTCTTAGAAGTTCTTTCTGCGGGTGCAGAGCGTGTAGCAGTAGTAAGAGCTATTATGGAGGCTGAACAACCTACTCTAGTAACTCAATATTTCCTTTCCCAACTCACTCGCATTCAAACTTTGCGGGCTTTAAAAAATAGGTAAATTTATAGTAAATAATATAGGAGAAAAAATCAGTAACTTTTTTTCGTTTTATAGTTTTTAGCATGAGTTTTTTTTCTCGCTGATGTTGTTACTGTAATATCAGGAAAAATATTTTTCCTAATACCTAATTTTCCGGTAAAATACCAGCAATTTTTAATAAATTTGTCAACAATTATTTTGAGTAAAAATGTCAAATCAAATTCATCTACAAGTTAACGGCGAACCTTGTAACTGTGCCCCAAAAACCTTATTGCCAGCATTTTTAGAACAACAAAAGTTTAATCCGCGTTTAATAGCAGTAGAATATAATGGAGAAATTTTACATCGCCAATTTTGGGATAAAACAGAAATTAAGGAAGGCGATCGATTGGAAATAGTAACTATTGTTGGTGGAGGTTAGAAAAAAGGTTATAAAATACGGTTACAAAATCCTGTAATAATCTTCAGCAGATAAGTAATTTTTCTGAAGCGCTTTCATCGCAACAACAGCGAAGACAAAGTAATATATAAAGGCTGAAGAAAAATAAAAAGTAATTTAAATAATAAAATCCTAAAAAGGTAATTTATTGCTAATTTTGATAAGTAATATGTCCTGGTACGGTTATCCTTACAAAAATTAGCCTATATTTTTAAACCCAAACCAGAGAAAAGGCGATAGATTAAGATAAAGAAAGGCATATAAACCAGGCAAACTCAGCCAAACTCAGCCAAAAATACGGCAAAAAACTTTGTTAAAAACCCCAACAATAGAAAATTAACGATATATTGTTGGTTTAGCAAAAATAGGCAAAAAACTATGTTCAAAAAACTCCTTGCAACAATCAAACCACTTTTAAAATCAGCACTGCTAATTAGTCTGGTAGTGACATTAACATTAGGGAATGCTGATGGGGCATTAGCAGCCCGATCGGGGGGCAGAATTGGGGGCGGTTCTTTTCGCGCACCTAGTCGCAGCTATGGATCGCCTACTCGTACATATACACCCTCTGGTGGTGGTTATTATCCTGGTGGTGGAATAGGGTTTCCTTTCCTATTGCCCTTTTTTGGTTTCGGTGGAGGTTTTGGCGGGTTATTTACAATTTTAATATTTATCGCCGTTGCTAATTTTCTAGTACAAAACTTCCGTAACCTAAAAGGTGATGATGGCGAAACATTAAATTTTGATAGTAATCCTAACGTTTCTGTTACTAAAGTACAAGTAGGTTTATTAGCAGATGCACGGAATTTACAAACAGAATTAAATCAACTTGCCGAAGCTGCTGATACAGGTTCTCCCACAGGTCGATCGCAAGTACTCCAAGAAGCATCTCTAGCTTTACTAAGACATCCTGAATATTGGGTATATGGCGGTACAGAAACCCAGGAAGCTCGTCTAGCATTAGCTGAAGCTAAATTTAATCAGTTAGCATTAGCAGAAAGAAGCAAATTTACAGAGGAAACTATTTCTAATTACAACAATTTGTTACGGCATTCAGAAGATAAAAAAGCTTTATCAGGTACAGAAAATAACCTGGAACCAGGTCGATATATTGTTGTAACAATTTTAGCAGGAACACTAGGAAAATTATCTTTACCTGCGATTAATAGTACTGAAGATTTACGCCAAGCTTTGCGACAAATTGGTAGTATTTCCAGTGATAAGCTGTTAGCCATAGAGATTCTCTGGACTCCACAAGCAGAAGGTGATAGTCTTTCTAGTGATGAAATGATTGCTGAGTATCCAAATCTGAAGTTAGTTTAGAAATAATTAAAAAAAGATTGAGCGATCGATTTCATAAAATAACAAACCGGGTTTTTTCAAAAAAACCCGGTTTTGTAGTAAAATTACTCCCAAACAAACAATAATGATAATAGGGGGTAAAACCCCTGCTATTTTTGCTAGTTTCTTAATAGAATTAGTCTCTTTAAATGTGAATGAGAGTCCTTGTCTTAGTATTTGTGTAGATAGGCTAAAAGCTTCTGGAACAGAACACTTTGCCATTTGGGTTTTAGAAGCACCTTATCCAGGGGGATATGTCCATCACGATTGTATTTGGCCAGAGTCTCTGACTCTAGCCTGTTTTGCTTGGCAAGAAATATTTGTTTCCCCTCATTTATCCATCATCCCTGCACATCAAACCCTGAAAGTATTAGCCCCAGAACCAGCGATCGCCTCTAGCAGTCCCCTCAGTATAAGTAGTCGTCGGATGCAAGATCTAGGAATTAGTCTCTGGCAATGGTTATTTTCCGGAACTATCCAAAATAGTCTAAACCAAAGTCAAGGTATTGCCTTTGGACAACATAAACCCCTACGGTTACGTTTAGAAATTCGAGATCCAGAATTAATAGCTTTGCCTTGGGAAATTATGCAACCCCAATCCGGAAAACCAGCTATTTCTCTAAGTCAGAATTTATTATTTAGTCGTACTACTAGCGATGTCGATCCGTTATTACAATCTCGTAACGATCGCTATCTAAATATTTTATTAGTTTTAGGAGAAAATCCTACTAATGAGAGCATTCCAACTGGTTTACAACTTCAACAAGAAGCAACTACTCTTAAAGAAATATTAGAAAAAAATACTCAAGTAAATTCCCTTAGTAATAATTATGGGATGACAGCCCCTTGTAAAGTAGATACGTTAATACAACCTACTCCCGAAGAATTAATTGCCCGCTTAGAAAAAGGAACATACAATATATTTTTTTATGCTGGTCATGGTGCCCCAGGGCCAGATGGCGGCTGGTTATTTTTGCGACCTGATGCTACTCTCAATGGCACAGAATTAGCCCAGGTTTTAATTCGTGCCCAGGTAACTTTGGCTGTGTTTAATGCCTGTTGGGGGGCATTGCCCGATCGCCTCCATAATCAATCTATGCCCCGCAGTAGTTTGGCAGAAGTGTTAATTCATCATGGTGTGCCGGCTGTTTTGGGAATGCGAGACTCGATCGCCGATCGCGAGTCCCTAACTTTTATTCAAGTTTTTTCTCAGGCTTTGGCTGAATATATGTCTGTTGATAAAGCTGTGGCAGTGGCAAGACAACAGCTATTAACTTTATATAAGTTCAATCAACCTGCTTGGACTTTACCAGTTTTATATATGCATCCAGAATTTGATGGCCATTTACTGGGCTGGTCTGATGATGGGATGACGGAATTACCAACAAATTCAATGGTGGGTATGGGACGACACCTACCCAGGGCTTGTTTACGATCTTTAGGCAATAACCCGAAAATTTGGCAAATTCGATCGGGTTTAGCACGAGTTGGACGCCAACAAGATAATGATATTGTGATTCGTGAACAGTGGGTTTCTAAAAAACACGCGGAAATTTTTTGTCGTGATGCAACACCAGGGGCAAATACCGAACCTACTTATTTTTTACGAGATTTTTCTAGTTACGGCACTTTAATTTTTGGCCCGAATGGGTGGCAAAAAATTCATCATCAAGAAATACCCCTGGCATCAGGTGTACAAATTAAGTTTGGTAGTTCTCATGGCCAAACTTTAGAGTTTGTGATGGAAAATGTTATTTCTGGGGGTAGATATTAAGGCAATTAGGGAATAAACCATAAACTATAGTCTATGGAAAAATCTCAAAAAAAATAAATAAGAGGAGGCAAATATAGTAAATAATAGGTTGTTAAAATACTTGCAATCTCAAACTTTTCTCTCTCACAGGAAAATAATTAATGCGGAAATATTTTGTTTGTAGCTATTAAAAATTAACTTATAAACAGTTGCGGAACTGTCTGGTTAGCTGATGTAGCTAAGTATGTCCAAGTTCATTTATTGCACAATTCAGGGTGTCAAAATGATTAATGAAACAACCCCCATGAAATCTTTTGCAGATTCTTCATCTCACGAGGATTTAGACTTGTTACAAGCACTTTTACAGGCAGATAGTTCCTATCCCTGGAATCCAGCAGCCCCAGAGTCAGAAGCTTATTTTACAGCTATAGAAGATAAATTTACCTTTGATAGCTGGCTTGATGAAGAAATAGAAGCTAGATCGCATAATCTTTTCAATCAACTAGATAATCTTTGGGAAATATCTTCACCATCTGCTGTAGTTGAAAATTATCAAATTCAAGAACTTTTAGCAGTTTTGGCAGAAAAATTTTCCCCCCGTGTACCTGCTATTTGGTTGGATAAAATCGCCCATCAAGCTTACCAATTACTATCAACTAATTTATCTTTTGCCGATCGCTTGGTAAATTGCGTACAGGAAGTTTTACCAAGTTGGTCTGAAGAAGATCTACAGGTGATAGCTAGACCTTATGCTTGGGCTATGCGATCTGTGGAAGTAAGTAATACTAACTCGGCTGACTGGCAAGATTTATCGGAATTAGAACAAGCCCGCCTAAGTTTGGCGATCGCTACTTTTGCCTTTTCTCAACTCAATAAAGATAACTATAGCAAAGAGTGAAAAGTGAATAGTAAACACCTAAGAGTAAGAATATTTTTCTACTCTTTTTACTTATCCTTTTTCACTCTTTCATTTTTTTCGGTAAATTAGAACCAAATTAACAATAACCAGGCAACAGAAAGAAAAAATCACGGTAAATATTAACCAAACTTAAGTAATTATTACTGTGTAATTAGTGTTAACCTTTCTGTTTGATATCATCTACCGTTTTTCTTTAGCAATTTTTCCGCTAAAATCTTTTAATTATTGTTTAATGCTGTAGGTAGTAATAACTCCTGTTTCTATTTGTACTTCTGCCGGTGCAGAGGGATTGAAAGGAGTTAATTTATTTTGTCGGCCAAAAGGTCGATAAGTTGATTGGGAATCACAGGGAGAAAAAGCTGAATTAAAATTAGGAAATTCCATTACAGATAGAATATCTCCTAATTGTACATTTGTGGCGGCTGCTACGCCTTTAGCGCGGTTTAATGCGTTATTTAATGCTGATTGACGACCGGCATTTTCTAACACTGAAAAATCATTTACTCCGCATAAAGATGTAGGTTGATTCATGTAAGGAAATTTGGTAGTACTACGGTTAGTAGTTTCTACTAGATTTATAATTTGTCTAATGCGTCCGCGAGTAGGTTTTGTCAATTCTACTAACATTCTTGCACCCTGGGGAGGCGGTCCATA
>CAWUOF010000301.1:0-5747 GCA_963923765.1 uncultured bacterium
CCTACGCCTTTGAGATAATCCTCATATATTGTAATAAGGGGGATAAATTCTTATAGGTTAAATTTGCATTTGAAAATAAAAAGGCGATCGAAAAAATGATAGAGTTTTTGTTACAAACAAGTTGGTGGGTGCCTGGTTATGGTCTGTTGGGGGCAATATTAACACTACCTTGGTCTACAGGTATTGTCAGGAGAACCGGCCCAAGACCGGCGGCTTATTTTAACTTGTTGATGACAGTTGCAGCTTTTATACATGGTTGGTTTATTTTTAGATATACCTGGAATCACGAGAATTTTAATTTAATAATTCACTGGTTAAAAGCAGCAGATTTAGATTTATCTTTTACTTTAGAAATCTCATCAGTAAGTGCTGGCTCTATGGAGCTAATCACAAGTTTAAGTTTGTTAGCACAGCTTTTTGCGTTAGGTTATTTAGAAAAAGATTGGGCTTTAGCGCGTTTTTTTGGTTTGATGGGATTTTTTGAAGCAGCAATGAGTGGAATAGCGATAAGTAATTCTTTGTTTCTTAGCTATGCTTTGCTGGAAATGCTGACACTTTCTACCTATTTGCTGGTGGGTTTTTGGTATGCTCAACCTTTGGTAGTAACGGCTGCTCGTGATGCGTTTTTAACAAAAAGGGTAGGAGATATTTTGTTGCTGATGGGTGTGGTAGCTCTGGCAACTTTAGCAGGTAGTTTGGATTTTCCAGATTTATATAATTGGGCGGAAAATGTTTCTTTGTCGCCAACAACAGCTACTCTTTTAGGTTTAGCTTTAATTGCAGGTCCGATCGGAAAGTGCGCCCAATTTCCTCTGCATTTGTGGCTAGATGAGGCGATGGAAGGGCCTAATCCAGCTTCGATTTTGCGTAATTCGGTGGTGGTGGCTTGTGGGGCTTATATATTAATTAAGTTACAGCCAATTTTAGTGTTGTCGCCTGTCGCTAATATAGCTTTGGTGGTAATAGGGACAATGACGGCGATCGGGGCTTCTTTGGTGGCGATCGCCCAAATTGATATTAAGCGGGCACTTTCCCACTCCACTAGCGCCTATTTAGGATTAGTATTTATTGCAGTGGGTATGCAGTGGACTGGTTTTGCTTTAATGTTACTGTTTGCCCATGCTATTTCTAAAGCTTTGTTATTTATGAGTGTTGGCTCTATTGTGGCTACTACCAACAATCAAGATTTAACCAGTATGGGGGGTATGTGGTCACGGATGCCTGCTACAACTATGGCTTTCTTGGTGGGTTCTGCGAGTTTGTTGGGACTGCTGCCCCTGGGAGGTTTTTGGGCAATACTGGCAGGAATGGATATTTTTTGGTTTGATCAGCCTTGGGTAGTGGGAGTTATTTTGCTAGTTAATTGTTTGACAGCTTTAAATTTAACACGGGTATTTCGTTTGGCGTTTTTGGGTCAGCCCCATCCCAAAAGTCGTCGTACTCCGGAGGTTCCCTGGCAAATGGCAGTACCGATGGTGTCTTTAATTTTGATAAATTTGTTCACACCTTTGCTATTGATTAGCTTGTCTCTAATACCAGATTGGATATATTTAAATCAATACACTATTATTCTTTTAGTTTTATCTGGTGTATTGGGTATTATTCTGGGTGCGAGTGTTACTTTAAATCGTAATCAATCTCGATCGATGTTAATGCCTGTACGATTTATGCAGGATTTGTTGGCTTATGATTTTTATATCGATCGTGTTTATCGTGTGAGTGTAGTGTTTGCTGTGGTAAGTTTTTCTAAAATTACTGCTTGGTTCGATCGCTATATCGTGGATGGATTGGTTAATCTAGTTGGGTTGAGTGCAATTTTTGGCGGGGAAGGTTTAAAATATAATGTTTCTGGTCAATCTCAGTTTTATGTACTGACTATTTTAGTTGGTATTGCAATTATGCTATTTTTATCTGTGGCAAATTGGCAAAATATTACTTCTTTTTTCTAGTTCTGAAACTAGAATAACTGAATTATCTAGCTAAAGAGGCGCGGTTTTTCGCGTCTCTTATTGTAAATGCAAATTCTATAAAAGTTAAGTTTGGCAAAAAGCAATCATACCTAAATTTTGCTGGGTTAGAAAAAAATTAGAAACTATAGAAATGATTGTGAATGCCTATAAAATGGTAATATTTAAACTACAGCTTTTGATATAGTCTTAAAAATACGTAGTAGGGAGAATTTTTAATAAATGCTGAGTGTTTTAATTTGGCTGCCCATATTAGGTGCGGCTCTAATTGGTTTTTGGCCAGGAAATATGACAGCCGATCGCTCCCGGCAAATTGCTTTAATTCTGGCTAGTAGCATTTTTGCCTGGACTGTAGTATTAGGTTTTAAATTTATTCCTGACTCTGCGGGAATGCAATTTGTTGAAAATTTTTCTTGGATTGATACTTTAGGTTTAAATTATAATCTTGGCATTGATGGCTTATCTTTACCTTTAGTAATTTTAAGTAGTTTACTAACTTGGTTTGCTATTTACAGCACTGATAAATCTATCAATCGCCATCGGTTTTACTATGCTTTAATGCTATTGCTTAGTGGTGGGGTTTTTGGTGCTTTCATGGCACAAGATTTATTATTATTTTTCTTGTGTTATGAATTAGAGTTAATTCCCTTGTATTTATTAATAGCTATTTGGGGTGGTGCTAGACGTGGTTATGCATCGACAAAATTTTTAATTTATACAGCTATTTCAGGAATTTTGATTTTAGCGGTATTTTTAGGGGTGGTGTTCCTGAGTGATGCTAATTCTTTTGCTTTAACCGCAGTAAATACAACATCTTTACCTTTAAAAATCCAAATAATTTTGTTAATAGGAATTTTAATAGGTTTTGGTATTAAAATTCCTTTAGTGCCGTTTCATACTTGGTTGCCAGATGCTCACGTTGAAGCTTCTACTCCTATTTCAGTATTGTTGGCAGGAGTTTTATTAAAGTTAGGAACTTATGGAATATTACGGTTTGGTTTATGTTTGTTTCCTGATGCGTGGACAATCGCTGCGCCTTGGTTGGCAAGCTGGGCGGCAGTAAGTGTTTTATATGGTGCTTTAAGTGCGATCGCGCAAAAAGATATGAAAAAAATGGTGGCTTTTTCTTCAGTTGGCCACATGGGATATATTCTTTTAGCTGCTGCTGCTGCTACTCCTTTAAGTATCTTAGGTGCGATTTTCCAAATGATTAGTCACGGTTTAATTTCCGGGCTTTTATTCTTGTTAGTGGGAGTTGTTTACAAAAAAGCAGGAACTAGAGATATAGATGTGTTAGAAGGCTTGCTTAACCCAGAGCGTGGTATGCCTGTAATTGGTAGTTTAATGATTGTGGGAGTAATGGCTAGTGCTGGTATTCCAGGTATGGCTGGGTTTATTGCGGAATTTTTAGTTTTTCGCGGTAGTTTCCCTGTATTTCCTGTACAAACTTTGTGGTGTATGGTGGGTACTGGTTTAACTGCTGTTTACTTTTTACTGTTGATTAATCGGGCCTTTTTTGGCAGGCTTTCTACTGTGGCGATGAATTTACCCCAGGTGATGTGGTTCGATCGCACTCCTTCTCTAATTTTAGCTGTTTTAATTGTGCTTTTGGGTTTACAACCTAGTTGGCTGGTTTCTATGAGCGATACTACTACAACGGCGCTTTTTAATACTAATAAAGCGATCGCTGTTAAAACTGAACATAGTTAACAATAGTAATGAAGTAAAAAAAATATTATTTATTGCGGTAATTTTCCCACGCAATAAATAATAAACACATAATTTAGCTATAATTGGCTGATTCCCCTTTTTGGTATCTCTATTATTTATTAATTACCCAAGTGATAAACATGAAAAACACCCCTTTAAAAGATCAAATTCATCCTTTAGATAGCTATATTCATCGTTTAGAAAATGGAGCAGCTTTGCTGCCAGATTCTCCCACTAACGTAAAAGAAGTAGTAGGTATTCTGAAAAGTTATGGTATTGTGCTTGATGCTTATTACAAGAATTTGATTTATATTGCAGATCATCAATTTTTAGTATTGTTTCCTTTCTTTAAATATTTTAATGGTGAATTTTCTTTAGATAAATTATTCCGGCACTGGTGGCACGATCGCATTAATTTTGAATATGCAGAATATTGTATGAAAACCATGCTTTGGCATGGTGGAGGAGCTTTAGATAATTATTTAGATTCTCCAGAATTTAACCGATTAGCTAATCAAGCTATTCAAGCTAAATTAAAGGGAAATTGGCCGATATTGGCAATACAGAAAATATTTCCAGATTTTTTAGCAGAACAAATTCGCCAATCTGCCTATTATAGCGCTTTAGGTCAATTTTGGGATGTAATGAGTGAAATATTTTTATCTTTATCTGATTTATATGATAAAGGGAAAATTACCTCTATTCCCCAAGTAGTAGAACATATCAAAATTGGCTTAGTAAATGCGGCTAATAAACCAATTACTTATTCGGTAAAAATTGGAAATAATATATATGATATTATTCCTAAATCTGCTGGTTTAACTTTTTTGATGGATGTTGCGGTACCTTATGTAGAAGCGGTATTTTTCCGGGGTACTCCTTTTCTCGGTGTTGTTTCTTATAATGCTCAAGCTGGGCAAATTCCTGCGGAACAAGCAGAATTTGCTTATGGTGCTTTATATGCAGACCCCTTACCTATTGGGGGTGCAGGTATTCCCCCGACTTTATTAATGCAGGATATGCGGCATTTTATACCAGAATATCTCCATAATATCTATCGCTGTACTATGCGAGGTGAAGATGATTTACGGGTGTTAATTTGCCAAAGTTTCCAAAAGTCTATGTTTTGTGTAACAACGGCGGCAATTATTGGTTTAGCACCTCATCCTATTGATACCAAAGATGAAAAAGAACGTTTAGTAAATCGTCAGTATTTACGAGGATGGATGGATCGGTTTATCACTTCTCGTTTAGGAGATGTGCAATTATAATTTTTAGGGTGATTTGGTGAATTTTTGGTATTATTATAAATAATATATGCGATCGATTTTTGGAATTGTTAAGAAAACCGATCGTATATATTTTTATTAACTGATGTTTACTCTACTTTATGTAAGTAGATATCTTTAAAAAACAAAAATAAAATCAATTATTCTTAAAAAATTATCTATTTCTTATCTTTATTCCATCTGGTTTATTAAAAAAAATTTCTGGTATGCAATTGAAATATTTATTTTGCAGATAATTGGATAGTATAAATAATGCTTATTATAATGCTTAGAGGTTATTGAAAATTTAAAATTTGCAAGCAATTATGACTCTTTGTTTAAATCCTCAGTGTCAAAGTCCCGAAAATCCAGATAATGCTAAATTTTGCTCAAATTGTGGATGTAAATTATGGTTAAGCGATCGCTACCGTCCCATTAAAGCTATAGGTCAAGGTGGTTTTGGCAGAACTTTTTTAGCTATTGATGACCATAAACCATCTAAACCATATTGTGTGGTTAAACAGTTTTTTCCTGACGATAGAGGTACTACTAATCCAGAAAAAGCTGCGGAATTATTTTATCAAGAAGCTAAACATTTAGATGAATTAGGACACCATCCCCAAATCCCCCAATTACAGGCTTATTTTATCCAAGAGCAAAGGCAATATTTAGTACAACAATTTATCGACGGGCAAGATTTAGCAGTAGAACTTAAATTTTCTGGGCCTTTTACTGAAGATAAAATTCGCGATTTACTATACAGTTTATTACCTGTATTGCAGTTTATTCACGATCGCCAAGT
>CAWUOF010000302.1:0-5740 GCA_963923765.1 uncultured bacterium
CACAAGGAGTATCGTCGGCAGCGTCAGATGTGTATAAGAGACAGGAGTAAAAAAGAAGCAGAAAAAAGTGCTGCGGAAAATGCCTTATCTAAACTGAAAAAACAAGGTTTAATTTAATATTTGAGAATTAGGTTATTATCTAAAATTAATTGGTGAGGTGCATCTCATATTTATAAAAACCGTTGTGACGATATAAGCCCATGATATCAAAACAATAATTATAGATATTCCTATTAAAATATGGTTTTTTGTAGTATAGGAGATGCATCTTAAGGGATATTATCAGGGTTTAAAATTATAAAGCACCCTATTAAATATATAATAGAAAATTTTTATTACCTATTTATCTGTTATCTTTTTTTAAAAAATGTCTAATTAATTTTGCTAAGGTAATTACAGCACTTTGCATAATAAACAAATACATTTTAAAGCTTAAAATGCTTATCATCAGGTAAGTATTTAATGCTTGCATTGTTTATATTGTCTTAGGAAAGTGCTGTATTTGACACACTATCTGGTTTAATCAGGCAAAGTGCTGTATTCAAAGTCAAATTTCTTTAGAAAAATTTAAGATTACTTGTATTTTCTGTTAAGGATAAAACATTATATAATTAGCCAATGTAGTTTTTCAATATTTTTGCGATGAAAAGAAATCTAAATTCTCAGCATCTTCTAATACGGAAACTGGTAGCGAGTATTTTGATGTTTTTATCAGTTTTTGCAATAGGAATAAATACCGAAAGTCTCGCGGCTACAGAACCAGTAACTTTTGCCGCTTATGGCGATATACCTTATATGGTTAAATTGCCAGATGGCAGAAATGATGAACAGGTATTGATAGAAGATATTGCACCTAAAATGCGTCAACGTGATGATATACCTTTTGTCATTCATCTTGGCGATCTAGGACGTCCACAAGATACCTGCTATGATAGTTGGTTAGAAAAAAGTCAGAAATTGTGGAAAGAAGAGATAGTTAAACCGGTATTTTTCACACCAGGTGATAATGATTGGACTGATTGCGATCGAGAAAACTTAAAAGTTCGCAAATCAGAATTAGAAAGACTTGATGCTATTAGAAAAATATTATTTAGCGAACCTAAAATAGTTCCGGCGGAATGGAGATATAAACAACAAAATACTTTACCAGAAAATGCAACTTGGTGGTATAAAGGTGTACGTTTTGTAACGCAACATCTGGTAAGTACAGATAATGGTCGGACAGAAATATTACTTGATGATCCTCAGAAAGCAAATGAATTAGTAGATATACGAGATAAGGAGAATGCAAGCTGGCTGAAGGATGCTTTTGCAATGGCAAAAAATAATGATACTTTAGCTGTAGTTGTCGCTACTCAGTTAGATCCTTTTGCCCCCGATGGTAGTACAAGTGATGTTTTCAGTCGATGCTTAAATAATAATGCTTATAAAGGATTCTGTGAACAATTACAAGCCTTAGCATCAGAGTTAGATAAACCAGTATTGCTAATGCATGGTGATACTAATGCTTATTGTTTTGATCAACCATTTCCTGTGGATAAAACACCCAAATTATGGCGATTGAATGCACCAGGAGATTTTAAGGTAATAGATGCGTCTGTAGTATCGTTTGATGCTAATAATGGACAAAAACCTTTTAAAGTTACTGGACTTTTATCAGGGACAGAACCTCCTCAAGTGTGCGATTACAGCCGATAATTAAGTAATAATGCGATCGCCAGAAAATATTATATTAGACTTCTTGCGAAAATAATATGTCATACTGAGCGAAACGTAGTGTAGCGAAGTATCTTGGAGATTCTTCGTGGTCCTTCGCAAGCTCAGGACTCAGAATGACAGAATTTCGCACTTTTGCAAGAGGTCTATTATTTTTTAATATAATTCGGTGGCGATCGCTATGAATTTATTAATTTTTCTATTAATTTTTCCAATTTATATATAAAAAATTTGCCTATCTGATATTTTCTAATACACAACAACAGTTTTTTTATGTAATTAAAAATAATAAAAATCCCCATGTCAGCAAGACAAGAGGAATTAAAAATTAGAGGATACCGAAGCGCCGTTTTACCTCAGTTTTTGACCTGGAAAATCCAGGTGGGCACCAGCGTCTAATTTAAAGTTTCCGGGTACAAGCCCGGTTTACTGCCATCAGAAATATTTGTGGTTCCCTTATTTCACAAAACATAGATCATAAAACATTATTGGCATTCACCAACGTTTCAGTAGACCTCTAATTTATTATAAACATATCTTTGGAAAAAAGACAAGTAACAAAAAACTAATATTTAGTAACATTTTGCAACAATTACCATTGCCCTTGCCAGATAGCTTCTATTTTGTCAGCTATTGCCAAAGCTTGTAATCTTTGCTCATTAGGAGATAAATTTTGTAACAAAACCGTAACATGGCCTAACTTCCGGCCCGATCGAGATTCGGTTTTACCATACCAATGAACATGGGCAAAAGGAATTTCTGCTATTTTTTCCCGTTGTTGATAATAATCACTATGGGAAGATTCATAACCTAGTAAATTTACCATAACCGCACCAGGACATTTTAAACTTGGATTACCCAAGGGTAAATTACTAACAGCCCGTAGATGCATTTCAAACTGAGAAGTTTCGCAAGCATCTATAGTAAAGTGGCCGGAATTATGGGTACGAGGGGCAATTTCATTTACCAATAATTTACCAGTAGAAGTTAAAAATAACTCGATAGCTAAAAGCCCGACAAATTGCAAGCTTTCTAATAAAGTAGCTGCCATATTTGCGGCGGTTTTTGCTATTTCATTTTCTATATTAGCAGGAGCAAAGACTAGGCGACAAACTTGATTTTTTTGTTGAGTTTCTACGATGGGATAAATAGATAATTCCCCAGTATTCGATCGGGCAGCTATCACTGCTAATTCTTGCTGAAATGGGATAAATTCCTCAATCAATATATTTTGAGATTGTAATTTTTTGCCTACAGTTTCTAATTCGGTTTGATTTTTAACAATAAAAGTTCCTTGGCCATCATAACCATGACGACGTGCTTTTACTACTACCGGAAAACCAAAAGGATTTTTAATAGTTTCTCCTGCGGCAATAGTAATAAACTGGGGGGTAGGTAAACCTAAATTTTGTAAATAACAACGTTGATCATATTTATCTAATAAAGGCGATAAAGCTGATAAACTCGGAGCAAAAATTACTCCGTTATTGGCTAAAACTTCCAAAGCATCGAGGTTAACAAATTCATTTTCAAAGGTAATTATATCGGACTCAGTTGCTAATTTAGCAGTAGCAGAGGCATCCTGTATGGGTGCCAAAATGGTAGCAGCCCCAGTTTGAGGGGCGGGGTCGGTGGCATGGGGTGTTTGCACAACTAATTCAATAGCCAAAGACTGGGCAGCTTTAGCCATCATCCAAGCTAACTGACCGCCGCCAATAACTCCGACTCGTTGAATTTTTTTGATTTCGGTATTAGGTAAATGTGGCGACATGGTTAACTGCTGGGCTATATCCAGGGTAGTCATAAATTTTCGATCGGGCTAAATTTTTTCATCCTAACCCGATTCTTTTCATCAGCCGCCGAGAATAACTACTTTATTTAATAATTTTTAATAAACTCCTAAAGGCGGTTTTGTGTTATTTTAATAAAGTTGTCTAATTTCGCACATCCAGGATTTCGGGTGTTTCACAAGCTAAAAAGAGTTTGCTAGAAATCCGCCTGGATGGAGGATTAACCCGAATAGGAGTTAAAAAACTTATGGCAGTTATTTCGTTGGCTCAAATGATGGAGTCAGGGGTTCACTTTGGCCACCAAACCAGACGGTGGAATCCCAAAATGTCTCGTTATATTTTTACAGAGCGGAATGGTGTTCACATCATTGATTTGGTACAAACCGCTCATTTAATGGATGAGGCTTATAATTTTATTCGATCGGCTTCGGAACAAGGTAAAAAATGTTTGTTTATTGGCACAAAACGCCAAGCTGCCGGAATTATAGCTCAAGAAGCATTGCGCTGTGGTGCTTATTTCGTTAACCAACGTTGGTTAGGTGGTATGCTAACTAACTGGTCTACGATTAAAACCCGTGTCGATCGCCTAAAAGATTTAGAACGTCGCGAAGAAACAGGCGCCCTAGATTTATTACCCAAAAAAGAAGCCTCCGTATTACGTCGAGAAATGGCAAAATTGCAAAAATATCTCGGCGGCATTAAGTCAATGCGGAAAGTTCCAGATATGGTGATTATTGTTGACCAACGTCGAGAATATAACGCTGTTCTGGAATGTCAAAAATTAGGAATTACTATAGTTTCCTTAGTAGATACTAATTGCGATCCGGATTTAGTAGATATTCCTATTCCAGCTAATGATGATGCTATTCGATCGATTAAATTAATCGTCGGAAAATTAGCAGATGCAATTTACGAAGGTCGTCACGGTCAGGTACATACAGAAGCCGAAGAAGATTACGAAGATTACGAAGGGGCTGAAGAAGATTTCGATGAAAGCGACTACAGCGAATATTTACCTGATGATGATGAAAGTGAAGAGTAATCGCATTTGAAACTATTACTAAAGTAGGAAATAAGGCAAAATGGCGGAAATATCTGCAAAAAGTGTCCAAGAATTACGCCAAAAAACCGGCGTAGGTATGATGGACTGCAAAAAAGCGCTAGTAGAAAATAACGGCGATATCGAAAAATCCATTGAATGGCTACGGAAAAAAGGATTAGCCAGCGCCAGCAAAAAAGAAGGTAATATTGCTAGTGAAGGTCTAGTAGATAGCTACATTCACACCGGCGGTCGTGTCGGTGTATTGGTAGAAGTTAACTGCCAAACTGATTTTGTGGCTCGTGGTGATGATTTTAAAGAATTGGTGCGGAATATTGCCATGCAAATAGCTGCTTGCCCTAACGTGGAATACGTTAAGGTGGCAGATATTCCTGTCGAAATTGTTGAAAAAGAAAAAGCGTTGGAAATGGGCCGCGATGATCTGGGCAATAAACCAGAAAACATCAAAGAAAAAATTGTTCAAGGTCGAATTGAAAAACGCCTGAAAGAAATATGTTTGTTAGATCAGCCCTTCATTCGTGACCAAAATATTACTGTGGAAGAGTTGGTGAAACAAAGTATTGCTAAATTGGGTGAAAATATCCAAATTCGTCGCTTTACTCGTTTTGTTTTGGGTGAAGGTATAGAGAAAAAAGAAAGCAATTTTGCTGAAGAAGTGGCTGCTCAAATGGGCGGTAATAAATAGTAACACTTAATTGGATAGTTTATTTGCTGCCATTAGGCAGCATTTTTTTGGGGCATGGGGCATTGGAAATGTAGAATTTAGAATTTAGAATTGAGAATTTAGAATTTAGAATTGGGCATGGGGCATTGGAAATGTAGAATGTAGAATTTAGAATTTAGAATTGGGCATAGGGCAAATCATTGATAATTGATAATTGATAGTTGATAATTCAATAATTTGATAGTTATTAATTATCCATTATCCATTATTAATTATCCATTATTAATTATCCATTATCCATTATCCATTATTAATTATCCATTATCCATTATTAATTATCCATTATCCATTATTAATTATCCATTATCCATTATCCATTATTCATTACGGATGGGGCATGGGGAATTGGGCATGGGGAATTGGGAATTGGGAAATGGGGAATTGGGGGTGGAAAAGGGGGAATTGGGCATGGGGAATGGGGCATAAAGGTAAAAAATAAATGCTATTAGG
>CAWUOF010000303.1:0-5713 GCA_963923765.1 uncultured bacterium
CCTTCTACTTAGTTATTATATTTTTTATAACTAAAGCAGTTGGGGTGATAACATATTTTTTTAATTTCCCTAATAAATTTAATTGGCACAAAATAAAAACGACTAGCCTTTGACCATGAGACGATCGGGGCTAGTGTAGTCCATAGATTTTTGGCCAAAATTAGGGCAATATGGGGCTAAAAGAAAAATATTTACACATGTTTGTCCAATGTAGTTGACAATGTTGATTTAGGAACAGCACCAACTACCATATCAACTTTTGCACCGTCTTTAAAAATCATCAAGGTTGGAATACTACGGATACCATATTGAGAAGCAATCTGGGGATTTTCGTCGGTATTGACTTTGACGACCTTTAGCTGACCTTCATACTGTTTAGCAATTTCATCGACTACAGGAGCTACCATGCGGCATGGACCGCACCAGGGAGCCCAAAAGTCAACTAAAACGGGAATGGAACTATCGAGTACTTCTTGTTTAAAGGTTGAGTCTGTAACTGCTGCGGCTGCTGACATTCTTTAATATCCTTATTTTTCAGATGTCTAAATACCCAAGAATTTTATCATAGCTAAAAATGCTAGTCATCGCATTTGCGATTACATAATTTAAATACAAAATTTTAAATTTGGCAATTTTCACCATGAGCAATAGCATTTTCCCATAAATAAGGAACCGCCCGAACGCCAGTTCGAGCGGAGTGTGGTGTGAGGAGTGAACGGAAACTAATGTTTCCGCTATATTTATTTTGACATTTTCGAGATGATTTAGCCACACTCTTTTTATGAGAAATCGGATAATTTAAGCTTTTCAGCAGAGTTGAGCGATCGTCCCTAAAAATTTCACCATCTATACACCCGCTATTTATTAGCTGTTTATTTACCCATGCCCAATTGTTGGGCTTTTTGATACACTTTACCTTCAGTGAGCAGAGAAGGAGCTATTACCACTTCTACCTGTTGCATTTCTCGTAGATCTTTAGCTCCTAAAGTACCCATACTAGTTTTAATTGCTCCTAATAAATTATGGGTACCATCGTCTAGTTGTGCAGGCCCGCGTAAAATTTGCTCTAGGGTGCCAGTAGTACCCACACGAATACGAGTGCCGCGAGGCAATACGGGGCTAGGAGTGGCCATGCCCCAGTGATAGCCCCGTCCGGGAGCTTCTTTAGCTCTAGCAAAGGGGGAACCGATCATAACTCCATCGGCCCCACAAGCTAAAGATTTACAGATATCACCACCAGTAATTAACCCACCATCAGCAATAACTGGTACATATTTACCTGTTTCTCGATGAAATTCTTCACGAGCAGCCGCACAGTCAGCAATAGCTGTAGCTTGGGGTACACCCACACCCAAAACACCGCGAGAGGTACAAGCCGCACCAGGGCCAATTCCCACTAATATGCCATCGGCTCCTGCTTTCATTAGTTTTAAGGCTACTTCGTAGGTGACACAATTGCCTAAAATTACAGGAATTGGCATTTCTTGGCAGAATTTAGCTAAATTCAGAGGTTCTATTGATGGGGGCGAAAGGTGATCTGTAGAAACTACGGTTGCTTGGACAAAAAATAGATCTGCTCCAGCTTTGGCTACTATAGAACCATATTTAGTTGCGCCCAGGGGGGTAGCGCTAACTGCGGCGATCGCTCCTTGGCTTTTAATTTCGTGAATTCGTTTTTCAATTAATTCTGGTTTAATTGGTTCAGCATACAATTCCTGCATTAACGAAACAAACTCTGTTGTTCCTACTGAAGTAATTCGTTCTAAAATCGGTTCTGGATTATCGTAGCGAGTTTGAATACCTTCTAAATTCAGCACTCCTATTGCCCCTAATTCGGACAATAGTACAGCCATGCGAACATCAATTACCCCATCCATTGCACTAGCAATTATAGGTATTTCCCGTTCAATATTACCTATCCGCCAGGTAGTATTTGCTAAACTTGGATCGATCGTCCGTTGTCCAGGACAAAGTGCTATTTCATCTATACCGTATGCTCGGCGGGCTATCTTACCGCGCCCAATTTGAATATCCACGTTGATTTATTCCCAAAACTATTTAAGTGAATGTAAACTACCACACACCGACCCTATCGGTTACAGTATGGGCTTCCCAATTCATCGGCAACAGCCTCGGCAGTCGTAGACTTAAGCCCAAACCACTTTGGTTTTGTATTGCCTCTGGGCAGTAACGTTGGTTTTCAACGCCAAAATTCCCAAGCTAGAATCTTTGTGCTGTGGTGCTTCTGCTGCCTTAGCTAACAAATTAATAGATTGCTTGATTCTATAAAAAGTAGGATTTAATATCTTAGCAAATAATTAAACTAATCTTAAATTTTTTGGGCAGATATTACTATACTGCTATACAGTCCTACTGTATATACTGTATATAAAAAAGATGTACAGCTTACTGGTAGCTAACTCATCACATTTATTATATATGTATTTAGCTGCGTTATAACCCCCTGATTATATAGCTTAAATTTTGGGTCTAACACATCATAAGCATTAATTTTGAGGTAACAATACTCTAATTTTGCAATATATAATTTATTTGGCACAATAATTTATTATTATGATAATAAGTAATTGCCACTCTAAAAAATTGCGTCAAAATCCAATAAAAATAGGAAAATAATAAACTTAACTATGAAAATAACTAGATTAGGCCATGTAGCCATCAAGGTAGAAGATATAGATAAATCTGCTGAATTTTACCAAAATTTAGGTATGGATTTAGTCTGGAAAGATGCAGATTGGGCTTATCTTAAAGCTGGAGAAGATGGACTAGCCCTATTAGGTGATAGTTATAAGCAAGCCGGCCCTCATTTTGGTTTTGTGTTGAGCGATCGCGCTGACATGGAAACTGCCTATCACAAATTAAAAGATCAAGGTATTACAATTACCCCAATTCACGAACATCGCGATGGTACTGCTTCTTTTTATGGTAAAGATCCATCAGGAAATTGGTTTGAATATCTCTATGAACCTGCACCTGTAGCAGTTCCTAAATAAGCTATTCATATTTTTTTTATGATAAAACAACAGGGAATAGTGAATATTCCCTATTTTTATGCAAAAAATCTAGTCAGAAATTTAGTCAAAGATAAATCAATTTATATAACTAAATACTGACTATCAATATTAGCAAATCGATGTTTAATGCTTGTGGATATTATTTTCTAAATCCTCCAAAATATCTTCTTTAAAAATAGCTTTACGACGCTTAGAAATAACTTTTTCTGGATCTATTCCTTCAAAAGTTGGTGGTAGTGAAACTCGTACTAATAGAAGTACTGCTAAAACCAGCAAAAAACCACCAGTTGCTAATATTTGCACCCAGGGAGTTTCTAAAACTCCTCGGACAATAACTTCTCGTAAAACAGAAACAATAGATACTTCTACTGCTACACCTATAGATACTCGCTGTTCCTGCAAATAAATAATTAGTAGTCGGAATAACTCAACTAAAATTAGCAAAAATAAAATATCTGCGGTGACATCTTGGAAATTTAAGGGAGGCAACAACGAGACAAACATATCTCGTAGTTGAATAAGCATAAAGCAGAATAAACCTATACACAAAGAAATTACAATTAAGTCTTGTATAGCTTCCAAGCCTCGCACTAGCTGACTGCGGGTTAACCAAGGAAATGTATTTGATGTTTTATCTAAAGAATTCTGCATTGCTATGTCCTCCCATTTCTGTAATGGAGTCTAGTGTAAGTTAAATGCAGCTTATTTAATAATAAAAAATTATTTAATTATCTTATCATAACGATTATTGAGTCCCTGAACAACAGATGGACAGTCAATTTTAGGCCCACCTAGATAAAATTAATTTATTTGTTTAAATATGATTATTTCTAAAAAGCCAGGAAAAAATTATCCATAATTAGACAAATTAAAATAATTTATAACAGAGATTCCAAATTATTTTCTGTATCAACTATTCCTTCAAATAGCTTAATAATTTCATCAATTTCTTTTCTGCCACAGGTTACAGCATCTTCTGGTAAACTAAAAGGTATAGGATTAATATTTCTATATCCTTCGGGGCTGTGGAGTTCGCAAAGATATCTATCTCCTACAGGAATAGGAACAATTAACCAACCTCGATAAATTTCGCCTCGGATGTCGTGATTAGACATAATATATATTCTGAGAAGTTTTGCAGATATTCCCAGCATACAAGAAAAATAAATATTCAGGAATTATGAAAAAAACAGGCAATAAAAACCCGTTTATTTATTACATAAATCCTGATATAGATACAATAACAAAATCATAGTACCAAAATATAGTTAATTTGCTTCTAACCAGGTAGTAACAGCAAAAATTAAAAATAAAATACCACCGATCGCCGACATAGTACGCTCAGAAATGCGATCGGCTAACAAACGTCCACCAATAACAGCAATACCAGTACTAGCAGTATGACCTAAAATTGCTCCGGTAATTACACCAATGGGGGGATGAGCAGCAGCTAAAGTAATAGTAGCAATTTGAGTACGATCCCCCCATTCTGCTAAAAAAGTCAGAGTAAAAGCTTTAATAATAATAGCTAGGGGAGTCCATTTTGTCTGGCTATTCAGAGATTGATCTTTTTCCACTTCAGCGACGGCAGCTTCTATTTCTCCACATTCACCAGGGGGAGTTTGCCAAGCTTGCCATAAAGCATTTACACCAAAAAAAACTAACAAGGCGATCGCGCCATAGCGAGTAAAGTTACTAGGGAAATAATTTAACATACTTCCCAACACAGCCGCCAATACTGTCATTAAAGCCAAAGCAGCCAAGGAACCCGCTAGAATTAGCCTTGGTGAATGTCGCATTGCCAAAATTGCTGCAATAAAGAAACTTTTATCGCCCAATTCACAGGCTGTAATTAAAAGCAGGCTGGCTGTAAAAGCTGTTAACACTGGTAAACTCTCCTCTCTATTAATTGTATTAATTTAACTTCTGGAAAAAATGAAATAAAAATGAAATAAAAATGAAATAAAAATGATTTGTTTAGTCATTTTTTGCTGTAATTTTTCCAGAAATCTGCAACAACAATATAACCTATTTTTAGAAAAAGCAATAGGCAAAAAAAATATATTAATTGATTTTAGCTTGATAATTTTCAGTTATTTTCAGTATTTTTAATAGCTAACAATATAATCTAATATTATAATACTCTTATATACTTTTAAAAAACATAAATTATAATCGCCAATAAATAGTATAAAATCCTTTTAGTATAACCAATTAAATCCCTTATATACTTAATAGTAAAATATTATAAATATAATCTATTAAGAATTATAAACTCATAATACTCAACTTTATATCTTATTAAGCAAAAAAATTAGTAAAAGTAATCGTAATTAGTTTAGGATACTAAATAAAGCAAATATTAGACAAAAAAACATGGCTGACATAGTTGATATTGCCGTTAGTGCAGGTTCTTTCCAGACTCTAGTTACCGCAGTCCAAGCTGCTGCTTTAGTGGACGCGCTCAAAAGTCCTGGCCCTTTTACTGTATTTGCGCCTAATGACGATGCCTTCGCCAAACTTCCACCAGGCACTATAACCACATTAGTACAAAATATCCCTCAACTCACTAGAATTCTAAAATATCATGTTGTTGCTGGCAAATACACCAAAGCGGATCTGGAAAAAATAGACTCCCTAACATCTTTAGAAGGAGCACCAATACCTATAGATTGTTC
>CAWUOF010000304.1:0-5712 GCA_963923765.1 uncultured bacterium
TACAGAACTAATACTTTTCTTTGCTATTATCTGGCCTAAATAAACAATTAATCTGTTGTGAAACTACAATTGTCAATTATTCGACTTATTGCCAAAATGATTTTTCAACCCACTACCGTCTACTAGCTTACCATTCCTAGCAATAATTTCTCTTAAAATTACTATTGTTTCTATTTGTTAATTAATCGATAAGACAGGGGCGGGTTTATTTATCTTATCGTTTAGTATCAGAATCGATCGAGTAACCCGCCCCTACAAATTTATTAATATTTTCTAAATTAATCCCCATATCCAATTCTAAATTCTAAATTCTAAATTCTAAATTCTAAATTCTAATTATGTAGAGGCAGGTTATAGGATTAATTTTACGATAAATCGATAATATTAATAAACCCGCCCCTATCAAATCGATAGATTTACTGGAAAATAGGTAGAATATAAATTAACTAGAAATTACTATAATTTTCTATAGCATCTTTCACCTTAGCCATTACTTCAGTAACAGCCATTGCTCCTAACTCTCCAGAGGCACGAGTACGAATATTTAAACTATTAGATTCAACCTCCTTAGCACCAATAACAGCCATTACCGGAATTTTCGCTTTTTCCGCATTACGAATTAATTTACCTAAACGTTCGTTACTACTATCAGCTACAGCGCGAACACCCAGCGATCGCATTTGTTTAGCTACATCCTCAGCAAAATTCCGAAACTCATCACTAACAGGTAATAACCGCACTTGTTCTGGTGCTAACCATAAAGGAAAATCTCCTGCATATTCTTCTATCAAAATACCTATGAGTCTTTCCAAAGAACCAAAAGGCGCACGATGAATCATTACCGGACGTTTCCGAGAACCATCTTCAGCCACATATTCTAAATCGAATCTTTCCGGTAAATTATAATCTACTTGTACCGTACCTAATTGCCATTCCCTATCTAAAGCATCCCGGAAAATAAAATCAAGTTTCGGCCCATAAAAAGCCGCTTCTCCTGGTGCTTCAAAAGATTCCATACCTAAAGTTTCCACCGCGCGACGAATAGCATTTTCAGCTTGATTCCAAACTGCATCGGAACCGATATATTTATCTGATTCTGGGTCACGGAAACTTAATCTAGCTTTAAAGGTTTTTAATTGTAAACTGCGGAAAACCGAGAGAATTAGATCTACTACATTTAAAAATTCCGCATCTAATTGTTCTGGGGTGACAAACAGGTGAGAATCATCTACAGTAAAGCCACGTACACGAGTTAAACCGCCTAATTCTCCTGATTGTTCATAACGATAAACTGTACCGAATTCTGCTAAACGCATTGGTAATTCACGGTAGGAACGTAAATCGTTTTTATATATTTGAATATGGAAAGGGCAATTCATGGGCTTAAGAACAAAACCCTGTTCTGCTTTTGCCGCTTCTTCATCTTCCGCCATCATGGGAAACATATCTTCTTTGTATTTCTGCCAGTGACCAGAGGTTTTAAATAGATCAACTCTGGCAATGTGGGGAGTAACTACTGGTAGATATCCGCGTTTAATTTGTTCTTGTTTGAGAAAGTCTTCTAATAGACTGCGTAGGATAGTACCTTTGGGTGTCCAGAGGGGTAAGCCTGGGCCGACTATATCGGAAAAAATAAATAATCCTAGTTCTTTGCCTAGTTTACGGTGATCGCGTTTGAGTGCTTCTTCTTTGCGGCGTTTGTATTCTGCTAGTTGTTCGGGTGTTTCCCAGGCAGTACCGTAAATGCGCTGGAGTTGGGCTTTGGTGGCATCACCACGCCAATAGGCACCGGCAACGCTTTCTAGTTCGATCGCCTTGGGGTTAATATCGCTGGTGTTGGTAACGTGCGGGCCTGCACATAAGTCCCACCATTGATCACCTAAGTGATAGATGGTGATGGGTTCTTGGATACTGGCGAGAATTTCTAGTTTATAGGGTTCGTTAATTGCTTGAATGCGGCGATCGGCTTCTTCGCGACTAATTTCTTCTCGAATTACGGGTAATTTACGATTAATTATTTTTACCATCTCTTTTTGGATGGCTTTTAAGTCTTTTTCGGTAAAGGGTTCTGGGTGGTCAAAATCGTAATAAAATCCGTAATCTATCCAAGGGCCGATGGTTACTTGGGCCTTGGGAAACAGCTTTTGTACTGCCATTGCCATAATGTGGGAAGTAGTATGGCGAATTTTTTTTAAATTTTCTGATTCGCTGGTACGGGGTAAATATATTGGGGCTGCCTGTTCCGATGCTGCGGCAGTTACTTCAGAAGGTATGGACTGTTGAGTCATTATCCACAAATCTCTTTAACTAAATTTTCTGGGGTTGGGGTTATAAATTCCTAACCTTACAATTTTTATATTACTTGTTTCCTGGGTTCCTGGTCATTTGGCCCTAATATGAGAAAAAATTAAATTAAATGTAAAGAAACGTAAATAAGGTTAAGATGGTTGGTAAGTTAATCATCTGTTAATTAATGCTGAACTCTAATCTGCCAGAACCAGAAATACTTAAAGCGGTCTTGCAACCACTCCTAGAAGATTTTCAGTATTGGTTCGAGCGATCGCGCCACTTACTAGAAACTGAAAATATCTCTTTTTTAGACGGGGAACAACAATCAGACTTGCTCGATCGAGTTAAGATCGCCCAACAACAAGTAAGTACTGCTCAAATGATGTTTGCGGCAACAGATGGCCAAGCCGGGGTGGAAATGTCTGTCCTGATGCTTTGGCACAAGTTAATCGCGGAATGCTGGCAAGTAGCCATGCGCTTTCGTAAATTACAATTAGAATCAGACAAATAAATAAATTAACTTGATTATTTCAAAGCTGAGATTTTAAAATTAGTTAAAACTTAGCTGTAAAACCACCTTTTTTAAAATTTGTCTGGATTTCTAGCAATATTTGAAATTAGCCCATAAAGTTTCTGGATGGAGGAAAATAGAATGTTACACTTACTTTACATTATTGCCTTTACTATCTTGGCTGTTTTAGCAGTTGGTAATTTAATTCGCAGTCTGATTACTGTTAGTTTTGATACGGCTCGGATATCCCCCGCCTCACAATGGTCTAATTCTACAGAATCCAATTCTTATTTTGGTAATAATGTTATATCTCGTCGAGTTCCCCATCCAGAATTTTTAGATAATACTGGTAAAGTTATAGAAGAACCTCTTTTAGTTATGCGATCGATGACTGTGGAAGATGCCCGCCAACAATTGGATGCTCTCTACAAAGCTTCTCCTAATTATAACGGTGACACTCCCAATAAACATGAAGAATAAAGCATATTAAAAACTAAATACAATTATAACAAGGCAAATTTATTAACTTGAATTAATGGTTAATTACTGCCTTGTTATTTATCGTTATTTCCGAATATATTAGGTTACATATCCAGCCAAAAAACGATATTTTCACAAAATTTTAACAAGAGTAAATATCAAATCAAAAATTATCACATAAACAAAAAAACAGTAACAACAGCAGGTTATAAATAGGTAATGTTGCGTCAGATTATTAATTTACCTAATATTTTAAATAATAAAATATCTAACGCAACAGAAACTTATCATCAACAATTTAAATAACAAAATCAGCTAAATATTTAATTAAGCCATGTTACTTTCGATCGCCCATCTTGCTAACTCAGTTCGATTATGTAAATTTGTTTTACTAAGCATATTAGAAACATGACTTTCAATAGTACGCTGACTAACTTTCATAATCTCAGCTATTTCTCTATTTGCTAAACCTCGTGCCACATACTGCACTACTTTTAACTCTGTCGGTGTTAATTCTACTCCTAAAGGTACTTCAATAGTCGTTCCATTTTCTCCTTCATGGTTTTTATTTAGTTGAATAAGACGAGATGCCTGTTTTAAAGAAGACTCTACTTGGGCAACAAGTTCTTCTGGTTCAAAAGGCTTGACCATATAAACATCAGCCCCTGTATTTAGTCCTTTAACTCTATCTTGACTTTGACCTTTAGCAGATAAAAATAATACAGGTATCCAGCTAATATGTGGATCTTTGCGAACTATTTCCACGAAAGCATAGCCATCCATTTCTGGCATCATTACATCGCAAATTATCATATCTGGTTTATCTGTTGCCAGTACTTCTAAAGCTTCTCGGCCATTTTCTGCTGTTATAACTACATAACCACGAAATTCTAAGTAATCTTTAACTAATAAAATTAGGTTTGGATCATCGTCAATTAGTAATAGCTTTTTTTGCTCACTCATAATGTTTTCCTTTCTGTAACACGCCCTCTTTTTACTACATTCAATCTAATTTGTAGGTATCTCGACAAAAATAATTACATTTTTCGATAATCTCTTTGTCTAAGAATCTTTTACTTTTTGCTGAAAATGGATAATTTATTTTGCATTAATTAGACTAACTTTTGCGATGGTAATTATATTTTAATTTTTTATACTTCAAATTTAATTTTTTTTTATTTTTAATGTATAGATTTCTATTGCCGGATAAAATTTAACCATCTATGATTCAATCCGTTATATATTTTAGCAGAATTTGGGTAGTATTTTTAGAGAAAATCTAATAATAATAATAAAAATATAATAAATATTAACATAAGAAGTTGTAAAGATAGCTAAAAGCATAGCGATCGCACCATGATCGCTATAGAAAACTTCCCCAACGGGTAAAAAACCGTCCCAAAATTTATTAAAAAAAATTATTTTTCAGGTTATATATCCTGAAAATAGGCAATTATTGGCTATTTTCTCCAGAATACTCATAGATTGACAAGGGATGGACTAAAAAAGCATACTCTTTAACGATCTGATTACCAATTAAATGTTCTTGAATAATTTTTTCGATAATCTCCGGGGTAGCTTGACGATACCAGACTCCATCCGGGTAGACCACTAAAATCGGTCCTTGATGGCAAACCCTTAGACAATTAGCTTTAGTGCGAAAAATACAATTAGGTCGAATATTGGTAGGTTGATCTAAATTTAATTCCTTTAAGCGTTTTTTTAAATAGTCCCAAGCTTGCAAGCTGATTTCCTTAGAACAACATTTAGGCAAAGTTTGATCAGCACAAATAAAAATATGACGCTGAATTTTATCAAGCCCCAGATTTTGCACGCAAACAGCCAGAGAGTCGCTGCCGCAAATATCATCATTATTATTACTAGGGATTTCAGGTTTTGGCCGAGCAGGTGTAGTGTCCGTCATTGCAGATGATGGATGTCCCAAAAAATATCTAATTTACTGCTAATTTTTACCAATTATCCCACATCAGCAAAGATTTACAACAAAACAAGTTCGGGAACCCGTACAGAAAAATCAGTTGCGATCGCCCCTAGTCTCCGGTAAATTAGCACTCAGGAGTTGAGAGTGCTAACTCACCCAAAATAAAATTAAGTAGTCGAGAGAGCCAAGCAGTCAAAAAACTGGCAAACTCTCCCAACATCCTATCACAAGGAAAAATAGTAGTACGGAGAATTTTCTATGGCAGCAGTATCTTTAAGCGTTTCCACCGTTAAACCTCTAGGCGATCGTGTATTTGTAAAAGTCAGCGCCTCAGAAGAAAAAACCGCAGGTGGTATTTTATTGCCAGACACCGCCAAAGAAAAACCCCAAGTGGGAGAAGTAGTGCAAGTTGGCCCTGGCAAACGCAATGATGACGGCAGCCGCCAAGAACTGGAAGTAAAAATAGGCGACAAAGTACTGTATTCCAAAT
>CAWUOF010000305.1:0-5686 GCA_963923765.1 uncultured bacterium
AATGGTTTTGCTGCCCATTTTTGCTGAGTTTCTGCATCTGGAACTGATAGGGCTAATATAGTTTTAGCTTTATATTCAGATGCTTGTTTGGTTAATTCATTTATTAGTTTAACTTCATTTACATCTTGGTCGCCGCGAATACTGACAATAACTAGCACTGTGAGGCCGTTATCATAAATTACTTGGTAGAGAACGTTTTTAACTATTTGGGTAGGAGAACATTTGAGAAATTGGCAAAGTTTTTCTATGGTATCTGTGGCGGGTGTTTCTTTTTTTTCGTAGCTAGTAAAGGGGGAGTTTTCAGCATCAGGAGGTAAGGAAATTGCTTTTTCTACGTTGGCTGCATATTTACCATCTTCGGTATAGAGAACTTCATCTTCTCCTGCTTCTGCTAATACCATAAATTCTTGGGAACCGGAACCGCCGATCGCCCCTGAATCTGCTTCTACTGCTCGGAATTTTAAACCAGAACGACGTAATATATTACTATATGCTTGGTGCATATCTTGATAAGTTTTTTTGAGGCTGTCTTCATCGCTATGAAATGAATAGCCATCTTTCATAATAAATTCTCTACCCCGCATTAAACCGAAACGAGGGCGAATTTCATCGCGAAATTTGGTTTGGATTTGATATAAATGTAAGGGTAGTTGTCGATAGGAACGGATAGTTTCTTTGGCAATAGTAGTGATAATTTCTTCGTGGGTTGGCCCTAAACCTAATTCTCGCTGTTGTCTGTCGGTAAGGGCGAACATAATACCTTCAGCTTTAGTATAAGTATCCCAACGTCCGGACTCTCGCCACAAGTCAGCCGGCTGTAGTTGCGGTAGTAGGCATTCTTGCGCCCCTGTTGCGTCCATTTCTTCCCGAACTATTTGAGATACTTTTTTGAGTACTCGCCACATTAGGGGGAAATAAGCGTAAATACCGCTACCTATGCGGCGAATATATCCCGCCCGTAGTAGGAGTTTATGACTGGGTATTTCTGCTTCTGCTGGGTCTTCCCGCAGGGTGATAAATAGCATTTGAGATAGTCGCATTTTTGAGTTTCCTTGATAAATGGGAAATTATTATCCCATGTTTGATGTCTGTTGTTTAAATTGGACTGCGATCGCCATCACGATCGCTTTAGACTTCTCTCACTTGTTTAGGTATTTGCGATCGCTTTTTCCTTGGTATTTCGATCGCCTATAAATATCTAATTTTTTAGTACACTAATATTAGATTAAATTTTACCAGTTAGTTCGATCGCCTGATTTACCATACAACCTGCCGTATTTATTTTTTATTTCATTTACGGATTTCTAGCAGCTTAAGTTGTATATATTTCTTAACCTATCTTTAATACCATGACCAGAGAAAATGCCATGATGCAACTAAACAATATTGAAGACCTAGAAAACCTGATTGCTAATTTTATTGCTTCTCGCCACAAAAAATATACAGATTATACTGTAGAACAGCTAGTTGATTTTTTGCAACAAATAGCTAATGATGCTGGTATATATTTTGATGACACGCTTCCTATGCCTAAAAATAGTCAAGATTTTTTGGATAATTACATAAATTTAGATGATTTTGCCGATAAATCTATTTATAATTATTGTCGTCATCAAAAAAATATTTCTTTGTTACAAAAAGTAGCAAGATTAAATTCTGATTTTATTCGTAAAAACAACAATAAATAAACCTGATTTTATAAATATGATGATTAATCTGTTTATGGTGAATTGATGGTTAAAAATATTTATGATTAATATTCCCATCAGTATAATTTCATTGCGAATATATTGTTATTTTGTGAGTAATTAAAGAAAATTTTTTTGCTCTATTAGGAGTTGCGAACAAAAAATAGGGTTTTAAAAAACCTCTGTTTTTGTGTTATTTTTGGGTGGGCGATCGCCTGGATTTTAGGGACAAAATTAGAAAAAAACTAGCTTTTTCAAAGGTTTTTTTGTGATAATACCGATAGGAAAAAACCAGTTTCTGAGTCAATTTAAATAATAACTAAACACAATTTAACCATAACAAAATTTCTTTTTTCAACTTATATAAATCTTTAAATATTTCTTGTTTGAACCATTGACTAATAGCATCTATAGGAGAAAAAGCAGTTCCCACAGACCATTTTATATCTTGATTTAAAGGTGTAAGGTGATTACCATTCAGCATTTTAGAGGTAATCATATCAGGAAAACGCTTTTCTAATAAAGTAGTTAAAGCATTAGTTTGGTCGATATTATCATCAGAGAATTTAATTAATAAATTGCGGCGAATTTGATAATCTTTAGCAATTATCTGTTTAGTTTCTGTGGGAGAAGGGGTAAACTCGACGGTGAAACTATCAGAAAATTGCGAAAATTGGTCTAGTAAGGGAATAGCATCACGGGCGGCATAATTATTAAAAGACATGAAAATATTACCCGATCGCTCGACGGGAAATAAACTACCAATTAACAAATGTAATTTACATCCCATACTATGCCCCATGCCATAAATAGGAATATAACGACGCCGAAATGTTGAGGTAGCATGGAGGCGATCGCAAGCTTTTTCAAAAGTATGTAATACCGATCGAGCTATTTCGATATGATCGAAGGTATTAATAAAAGGTGTAGCGATAATAACATATCCTGCCTGTGCTAATTCTTCTAATAGCCAACGATAGGTAAGATGGGGTGCTGTTGCCACAAATGCACCACCGAGAAAATGCACGATCGCCACCGGTCGTGCAGGAGGAATTAAAACCCAGTTACCAGATATTTCTTGCCAATCCATGACCGATGCCTAGAGTTAATACTTATTAATATTACACCTGGAAATGGTGAAATTTTACTTACCGATAACCGATAATTACCCTGGAAAAATTATCTGTTAAAAATCCTCATCGGCGGAAAATATTTCATCCTTATTAGTAAAAGGTGAAGGCGGGCGATCGGTACTCCATGCCCACCAAGCACAGCCACATTGACAGTGATAAAATTCTTGCCATTTCCGGCGATGATCGTGGGTATAAACAGGCGATCGTCTATTTATCCACACCCTTTCAGCTTCCATACAAGTCGATCGACAGGTAGGGCACTCAAATTGATTAGCGTGTACAGCATTATTTGTCCAGTCGGGGGAAATTGGCTCAAAAGCGTCCATATTTTAAATTTCTCGATGGCAATTTTGTAATATTTTTGTATTGACTAAAAATAATATATACAAATACTTATATCACCTAAGTAACAAAATGTATATTGTAAAACCAATTAACTGTACTAGGACAGATTTTTTAAATTATACAATATTTTTATACATTTTATACTCAGATATGATTTAATAGAATTTTATCTTGGTTGTTACCCCAGGCCAGTTGCATATTTGCTAACTGAATTTATCATCTGAATTTGTCTGCATTAGGAAATAGCTAATGTCTACTTGGATATATAACGTTATCTCTTTTTTAGGTATCTTTGGATTATGCGCGATCGCATGGTTATTTTCTGAAGATCGTAAAGTGATTCCTTGGCGAGTAATGATCTGGGGCATTGGCTTACAATTAGTTTTAGGATTTTTAGTTTTTCAATTTCCCCCGACTCGCAAAGCTTTAGAAATATTTAGCAGTTTGCTAGATAGCGTATTTTTAGCTGCCGACTTCGGGGCTAATTTTGTATTTGGTAAAAATATAGTTCCCCTTCCCGGTAAAACACCAGATGTAAATTTGGGGTATATTTTTGCTTTTCGGGCTTTACCAACAGTAGTATTTTTCTCCGGGTTAATGGCATTACTAGAAAACCTGGGATTAATTCAAATTGTAGTTAATTTCTTTGCCAAAATATTTTATGCTACAATGCGGTTAAGTGGAGCAGAATCTTTAAGCGGAGCAGCTAATATTTTTGTTGGCATTGAAGCGGCAATAGTGGTAAAACCTTATTTACCAAAAATGACTCGTAGTGAATTATGCGCGATTTTAGCTTGTTGTTTTGGTACGGCTGCTTCTTCAACTCTAGCTATTTATGTTAGTTTTCTCAAACCATTTTTTCCTAATATTCTCGGTCACTTAGTTTCAGCTTCAATTATTGCAATTCCAGCGTGTTTTGTAATTTCTAAAATATTAGTTCCAGAAACAGGAATTCCTGTAACTGCTGGGGGAATTCCAACGGAAGAAGAAGCAAAACAAGCCGAGAAAGCAGAGGAAATATATACAGATGAAGAAGATAATATTCCCCAGGAAACAGTAGGGGGAGAACCTATTCAAAGAGTTAGCCCGATGGATGCGGCAATAGTCGGGGCGCTAGATGGCGTAAAAATGGCAGTAGCGATCGCCGCCGTATTGATTTTAATTTTGGGGTTAAAATCATTACTAGATCAAGTTTTTGCCGGGTTAGCTAGTTTAAAAGATTCCGAATTTTTGTTATTAGTACCGATCGGAAGATTTTTTAGCATCGTCACCTTAGCAAATATCTTAGGAACAATATTTTATCCTCTTACTTTATTAACAGGAGTAGAAATAGATCCAAGTAAAATATTTACCTGCATTGGTTCAATTTTTACAGGTAGTCAATGTGTACCTGATGACTCTTGGCAAGCTTCTGTAATTATTGGCAGAAGACTATTAGAAACTGCTATTCCTCCCTACCAAGCTTTAGCAGAAGCAGCGAAAAATCAAACAGTTAGCGATCGCACGCTATTAATAGTTAGTTATGCCCTATCTGGTTTTGCCCACGTTGCCTCAGTAGGTATCTTTGTTGGTGGTACGATCGCCCTAATTCCTTCCCGACGTAAAGATATCGCCGAATTAGGTTGGAAAGCTTTATTTGTGGGCACTTTAGCAACTTTAATGATCGCCTGTATTGCGGGAGTATTTGACAACGGCAACCCCAGTATTTTAGGTGATAAAATTGCACCAGCAGCCGTACCCACCACACCGGCACCACCGACATTATCTCCTAGCCCTAGATCTGAAAAGCCAACTCCTGAAATAATGGCAGAAAAGGCAACATCTATACCAATAGCACAAGCTTCTATTCCTGTTAATTTGCCAAAGCCAGAAACCGAAAAAAATTCGGAAAAAAAAACGGATAGCGATGACAATCAATTAGCTTTACAAAAAGCTAGATTGTTAATTACTCCTACCCAGGTTTCCCAATATAATAAAGCTATTGCCCAAGCTAAAAAAATTAAACCTGGGGAACCTCTCTATGAAGAGGCGCAAGCAGATATTCAACGCTGGAGTAGTTTAATTTTAGATGTAGCAGAAGGAAGAGCAAAACAAGGAAAGTTTGAAGCAGCGATCGAAGCAGCAAAATTAATTCCAGATGTACATCAAAAAACCTATAAACAAGCACAAAATTCTATAATTTTATGGCAAGAATTAGCAAAGTTACAGATAGAAAATAAACGCCTAATATTAGAAGCAGAAAATTTAATTAATTGGCGAGAAACCGAGTCTTTAGTGCGAGGTATTGCCATAATTAATAAAATAAAACCTGGACAACCAAAATATGCTCGATCGCAAGAATTAATTGAAGAATGGAGTCAAAATATCTTGCAAAGAGCCAAACTACAAGCCGATCGAGGTAAACTACAGGAAGCTATTCGTATTGCTAGTTTAGTTCCGGAAAATACCCCTGCCTATAACTCCGCTAAAGCAGCGATCGCCTGTCTCTTATACACATCTCCGAGCCCACGAGACCTCTCT
>CAWUOF010000306.1:0-5684 GCA_963923765.1 uncultured bacterium
GTACTAATTGTTGATTTTCAAAGCGTTGACGCGATCGAATTGTGGATTTAATTTTAAAGCTGGTATTGTCTTTTGTGTTTCCGGTAATATTAGTTATTGTTTCTGCTACTAAGGCTTGGTTATCTTTTTGCCAAGATTGAATTTCTGTATTATATTTTAAATTTGGGTAACGTTTCCAAAGTTGATTTAATCCTTTTTCTAAGTTTTCCCTAGTTAATCCATCAGAATTATTATAATTTGGGCTTAATATTTGCATCACGCTTTGGATATCTTTACGATTGGCAGCTTCGTCAATTTTAGAGATAATGTTTTTTAATTCTGGGGGAGTATCTTGGGGAGTTGCTGCGTTAACGATTTGGGGTTTTAGTTCGATCGCACCCCAAAGGGATAAACTTAATAATAATATAGGGGCGATCGCCTTATTTGCTTTATTATTAGATAATAGGGTAAAAATCGATCGGCTAATGGTTTGAGATTTAGACATGGTAGAAAATTTTTGGATAATTTTAAGCAGAATAGATGTTTTTAGCACTATACAAACAAGGGTTAATTGTCATTATGGCTTATCCAGAAAAACAGATTTTCTCTGAAAAAATTTCAGTTTATTACCTAAATTTCTCCCCAGGAAGCCAGTTTTTAGGTTACTCGTAAGTATGCCCTGTCTAATGATACCTTGAGAAAAAGCATAGTAGCTACTAAATTATTAAACTTACCAGGAGAAAAACTTGGCACAAACACCGATAAAATTACTAATTGCTGCTAGTGGTACTGGGGGACATTTATTTCCGGCGATCGCTGTTGCCCGGAAACTTTCCGACTATCAAATAGAATGGCTAGGTGTCCCCGATCGCATGGAAACCGAATTAATTCCCAAATATTCCTATCCCCTTAATACTATACCCGTTACCGGATTGCAGGGGCGCTTGGGACTAGGCACCATTAAAATTATTATTCGTTTAATTACCTCCATTCTCATCACCAGAAAACTGCTACAAGAAAAGAAATTTCACGGAGTTTTTACCACTGGTGGCTACATTGCCGCCCCAGCGATTATTGCCGCCCGTTCTCTTGGCTTACCAGTTATTCTCCACGAGTCTAACGCCCTACCAGGTAAAGTAACACGCTGGTTTAGTCCTTGGTGTACTATAGTAGCCTTGGGTTTTGCTAATGCTACTCAATTTTTACCCAGGGCAAAAACTATTTTTGTCGGTACTCCCGTTCGTGATAATTTTACTACAAATAATAAAATAGATTTACCTATTCCCGAAAACGTACCTTTAATTGTCATTTCTGGCGGTTCCCAAGGAGCAATTGCTATTAATAAATTAGTCCGCCAATGTGCAGCCCAATGGCTAGAAAAAGGTGCTTGGATAGTACATCAAACCGGGGCAAGTGATACTGATATTAAAAGCTTTCAACATCCCCACTATTTTGCTATCCCATTTTATGATAATATGGCGGGATTATTTCAACGGGCAAATTTAGTAATTAGTCGTGCTGGGGCTGGTACTTTAACAGAATTAGCTATTACTAAAACTCCCTCTATTTTAGTTCCCTATCCCTACGCTGCCGAAGATCATCAAGCTTTCAATGCTAAGGTATTTGCCCAAGCCGGTGCAGCTTTAGTTTTTCCCCAAGCAGAGTTAACGGCACAATTGTTAGAATCTACAATTATAGATTTATTAGATAACCCGGAAAAATTGCAAGAAATGACTGAAAAAACAGCTACTTTAGCTGTTCCTAATAGTGCAGAATTATTAGTTAATTTATTGGGAGAATTAGTAAAAGGTTAAGTCATGTAAAATCAATAGAATATCTTATGAACAATTCGCTAAACAATTTCTGCTTTATTATCGAGAAGCAGAAATTAGTCGGGAAGTAGCGCTATTCCCGCCAGGAAAAAAATAAATTTCCTGAAGAACATTTACCTAAAATATTACCTCTGACGCATCCTAGCCAACAAATTTATTTTTGTGGCTAAGTGTGGATAAGTTATAAACATAAAAAAGCTCGATCTATAGATAGCGATCGAGCTTTTAACAAATTACTTTTAAGTGAGATTTAATTCAGGGATTTAAATTTTAAAACATTACTAAATTGCAATTTTTCAACATCTTTAAGAATCCCTGGCAACAAATCTTGGAAAATATTTTGAGTTTATTTTGAGTTTAGTAACGATTACGATCATTACCGCCGCCATGACTCTTACCCCGGCGATTTCCGCTAAAACCGCCCCGATTCTCTTCCCGGGGTTTGGCTTTATTCACTCGTAAATCACGGCCCATCCATTCTGCACCATCAAGGGCTTCAATAGCTGCCTGTTCTTCTGTATCTGTACCCATATCTACAAAGCCAAAACCACGTGGACGGCCTGTTTCACGATCTGTGGGTAATTGAACACGCTTGACTGTGCCATATTCTGCAAAAACCTGGTTCAAGTCATTTTCGGTAACTTGGTAGGAAAGGTTGCCTACGTAAATAGACATAATGAATCTCCAAAATCAGATAAATGTAGAGGTTGAGATTTCGGAGAGAAGCCTGCCAATACCAAAAGGGAAATACCTATCAATAGTAAACACAAACACTGCTAACCGAATTTTGCTCTTACAGTTTATAGCTTATCACAATAAAATCAAAAATGGTGAGAATAAAAAATAAATTTTTAAAATTTTAACATTTCGGTAATGTCCCACATTATTTTTTATGACCAATTATTGGGTGGATCTCAATATTAGTCAAAAATTTATGTTTTGATTAAGCCAAAATTTGGGGTGGTGTTTCTGGTCTTAGGCGCTCTCATCGCAACAACAAGCGCAACAACAAGCGCAACAACAAGCGCAACAACAAGTGTAAAAAGTTTAACAAATGTAACAATTGTAACAACAAGTTTAATAATAAGTGTAATAAGAAATGGCGCAACAATAGTTTTTTGGTGGTGTTTCTGGTCTCAGGCGCTAAAAGCGCAAGAACAAGGGCAAGAACAAGGGCAAGAACAAGGGCAACAATAGTTTTATAGGCGATCGACTATTTATTAGTAATGATGTAAACCAAAAGGAAAAGCGATCGCCTATAAAACCCCAATTTTATTTATTAATTAGCTAAATCTGGGAAAACTTCTCGTACTGCTGGATGAAGCAATTGATGTTTATTTACATTTAAACCTTTAGCTAAAGCATTATCCATAGCTAAAGCTTTCATACCATTATTAGCTAATTTCAGTACATAAGGCAAAGTACTATTATTCAGGGCTTGAGTAGCCGTCCAAGGTACAGCCCCAGGCATATTGGGAACGCCATAATGCACTACACCTTCATATATATAAGTAGGATTAGTGTGGGAAGTAGCCCGTAAAGTTTCCACACAGCCACCTTGATCTACAGCGACATCAATAATAGCTGAACCGGTACGCATTTTTTTCACTAAATCACGAGATACTAGAATTGGCGCTCGTCGTCCTAAAACTAAAACTGCACCAATAAGTAAATCAGCTTCCGGCACTACTGATTCAATTTGCAAAGAACTGCTATAAACTAATTCTACTCTGGAACCAAATAGGGTTTCTAGGTAGGCTAAACGCTCAACATTTACATCTAAAATTTGGACTTGAGCGCCCATACCGATAGCAATACGGGCTGCTTCTGTACCCACAACACCACCACCCAAAATGACGACTTTACCTGGTCTTACGCCAGGAACACCGCCTAATAAAACTCCTCGTCCACCTTCCTGCCTTTCTAAATAACGCGCACCAAATTGGATAGCTAAACGACCAGCGATAATACTCATGGGAGTTAGTAGGGGTAAGCGTCGATCGGGTAATTCCACAGTTTCGTAGGCGATCGCACTTACACCACTTTTAATTAGATACTCGGTTAAATTTCGATCTGCCGCTAAATGCAAATAAGTAAATAAAATTTGGTCTGGTTGTAAAAATTGATATTCTGGGGCTAGAGGTTCTTTTACCTTGACCACCAATTCCCGATGCCAAGCCTCTTGAGGAGTTTTAACTATTATTGCACCAGCTTCAATATATTCTTCATCCTTAAAACCTGCACCAACACCAGCACCCGTTTCCACAAATACCTTATGCTCATTTTCGGTTAGTACTCGGACACTAGTAGGGCTTAAGCCCACTCGAAATTCCCGATCTTTCGTTTCCTTGGGTACGCCAATTTCCATGTATATAACCAAAAACTCTGTTACAATAAATTATAGAATATTAAGAATTGTTACCAACAAGCAGCAAAACCATGACAGAAACAAAAACAACTACGGCTCCCAAGCTAGAAGACCCCAAATTTGGCTTTAATAGTTATGCAGAAACTCTGAATGGTCGCGCTGCCATGATTGGATTTTTGGCAGTGTTGATTATTGAATACTTTACCAAACAGGGATTGCTAACTTGGCTGGGACTAATTTAGAAATAGGCCCTCAGCGAAAAGCTCAAACTATTTGCCCATAAGCTTGTTAGCCTAAAATTAAGGAAAAAATCAGGGAGATGCTTTCACCTTGGGTGGTTGGCTCTCCCTGAAATCTGTTAAATTTTGATGAGTTAAAATAAAGTTATCTGAGTAAATATTTTTATTGGTGTTAACTCAGATTTTTCTGGGTAAAAAATATGCTAATTATATTGGGAAGCATCTCAAAAAGCGTAAAAATACTGAAAAAAGAAAAATAATACAGCAAAATTAAACTAAAAAATTAAACTAATATGTTATTGCCTGTTCTCTGTTCGTTATTTGCTGTTTATGATATATAACCATTTAGTTGGCTTATTTTTTAGTTAATCGGGATTCATGCCCAGTGGGAATGTTGATATTTGTATAGTATGTGTTATTTGGGGCGCTGTCCCGAAAATTTCGTCGTAAAATTTCGTACTGTATAGGAAGTAAAAACTGTAATGAATATTGCATTATCTCGGATGTTTAATAAAATTTACCGCAAAGAACCAATTACTAGCTTTGCTGTCACCATTGGCGCTGTAGATGCCACCATCGGGGGCTTGGGCGATCGCTGGGATTTATTTGCTTTTGGCCTAAGTACCGTAGGTGTTGCGATCGCCCTGCGTTGGTGGCAATTACAACGCCCACAACCAGAACCACCCCAACAAGCCCCAGAATATTATCTGCCGCCGAGTTCGTCCCGACCTCAATTACCTTTGTTAACTCCTACTAAAAAACATCCTCCTCATTACTAATTAATATTCTAATTAATGCTGTAATTAATGACTTTTTCTGCCATGAGACTAAGACCAAAAAGTAGTGATAACTTAACGTCTAGTCAGTTACTTAAAATTGGTGAAGTGGCAAATAGTAGCGGCTTGTCAGTTAAAACTATTCGCTATTATGCCGAAATTGGTTTGCTAAATCCTACTGTACAGCGATCGTGTAGTGGTTATCGTTTGTTTAATTTAGATGTCTTAAATCGATTAGCTTTTATTAAACGTGGGCAATCCCTCGGTTTAAGCTTAAATGAAATTCAAGATATCCTAAAAGTTTACGATCGCGGTAATTTACCCTGTGGTGATGTTAAACAACATCTGCAAGCAAAAGTAGAGGCGATTAAACAACAAATAGAAGCTTTAGAAACCTTAAAATCTGAACTAGAAGGGATACTATCAGGATGGCAAGATAAACCTAGTCAGGATAGTATTAATCATACAATCTGCCCTAACTTGCAATCTT
>CAWUOF010000307.1:0-5672 GCA_963923765.1 uncultured bacterium
CGGAATGATTATCACCCACTAAACCCTAACAATATAAGGAGAATTTATAGCATTTAATTTCCCAGAATTTACCATTATCTGATAGAGACTCGCTGCTACTTCGCCTCTGGTAGCGGGACGGTTAGGATTAATTTGCTTAAGATTTGGATAATTAACAATTAGCCGATTTTTAGTAGCTGTAGCTACTTCATCTAAAGCATAATTAGGAATATCAGTGCGATCGCTATAATATTCTAATACTTTAATATCTCCTCCAGATAATCCTAAACCATTTACCAGGGAAACAATTACTTGTACTCTTTGAATATTATCATTAGGGCGAAAAGTATTATCAGGAAAACCGCTTAGAAAACCAGCACGATAGGCTTTTTTAATAGCATTTAAAGCCCAAAAATTATCTGGAATATCAGTAAATTTAGCATCAGCATTTTTAGCAGGTAAACTATCTAAATCAAAAGTTTGATTAAGCAATGCTGCGAATTGTGCCCTAGTCATATTAGCTTCTGGTTTAAAGGTACCATCAGGGAAACCTTGAATAATTCCTGCTTGTGCTAAAGCATGAATAAAAACTTCTGCCCATTGACCAGATAAATCATTATATAACCTTTGAGAAGTATCTGGTTTAACAATATAATCAGAGTTAATAGCAGGTGCTTTATTAGTAGCTACCAATGCCTGATAAATTAAAGCAGAAATTTCAGCGCGGGTGATATCTCGCAAGGGTTGAAGTTGATTTACTTGGGGATAATTAACAATTATTTGTTTGCTAGTAGCTGTTGCTATAGCTACTGTTGCATAGCTGGGAATTTGCGCTCGATCGCTATATAATTTTAATAGATTAGGATTATCTTCACTCATACCCAAACCACTGACCAAAGATACAATAGCCTGAACACGGGTTAAATTTTGATTTGGGCGAAAAGTGCGATCGGGAAAACCAGAAATAAACCCCATTATCTGGGCTTGCTCAATAGCCGACTTAGCCCAAAAACCATCAGCCACATCAACAAAAACCAACTTTTCTTTTTTCCCACTAAATTGAAAAGTCTTAGCAATAATAGCCGCATATTGGGCGCGAGTAACTTTAGCATCTGGCTGAAAACTACCATCAGGAAAACCGCTAATAATTCCTTGATTTACCAAACTTTCAATAAAGCCTTGTGCCCAATGTCCATTAATATCTGGAAAACGTGCCGCCGAATTTGTTTGTATAGGTGTTGGCGTTACCGTTGTTGTTGGCTTTGGTATTTTCGGACTAGGAAATAAATTAGCTGCAAAATTTACTGTACCTTTAACTTTAACCGGATTTAATTGATTTCCCACTGATAATATTTCCAAAGCAGTATTATTTTGTAAATCAAATTGTCCGTTATTTCTAATAATATTCCCGCCGCCATCTTGGGGACGACCCAAATCAGGATTAGCATTACTAAGCAGTCTTAAACCATCATTATTATTTTTTTCGATTATATTCTTTCGCAACACAGGGCGAGCAGTACCATCAATAATAACCCCAGAACCATTACTAACTAATTGATTATCTGTAATTAAAGGTGCTGCATTATCTTTAATATAAATCCCATAACCCGTTAATTCAATGCGATTAGAGCGAATTTCTCCCTTAGCATTACGTTCTAATAATATCCCTGAAGATTTATTAGCAGAAAAAACATTATTATTAATTAATACTTTAGTAATATTAGTAGCAAAAATTCCCTCCCGTTGACATTGAGTAAAAGTATTATTCATTACTGTAGATGTTGGGGAGTCTATTAAAACACCTATTCCGCTAGAATTTGTAATTGTAACTCCCCGCAATTGGGCATTATTTTCTAACCTAACACCGATATTTTTACCAGTCCATAAACCGCCACCTTGAATAATAATACCCTTACCTTTATTGGTTTCATTACCTACTACTGTTACCCCAGCCGGAATAATTAGGGGAAATACTTCGCCAATAGCAGTACTATAAGTTCCCGGATTTAGTTGTATAATATTTCCAGAAGTGGCTTTTTTTACAGCTTGGGAAAGCGTTTTAAATGGTGCGGCTTGGCTGCCAAGATTAGCATCATTGCCAGTAGAGGGATTCACATAAAAAATTTGAGTCATAAGATAATATTTTTTTGAGTTATGGGTATAGTTCCTATTTTCCAAGATACAACAATAATCATAAATTATGCAAATAGTTAATTAATTTATATAAACCTATAAAAAAAGGGCAGATTATAATTAATCCACCCTTACCACACACCTACAGAACAACTAGGAAATCATGCAATTAAAACTCAAAAGACAAATCTATATAATAGATTAAACATCAATGTGAGTTTTTACAGCAGGTTCAAAGCTGGGAACTACCACAACATCATTTTGTTTGGTAAGTTGATTGTACAGCCGTTCAGTGTTGGGGAAATTAGCGGCAGGAAGAGTTGGGAAGCGACGATAGGGAACCGTATCTTCACCAAAGAACTCGATATACTCAACGCTATTTACCAAAGCACCAATAAAGCTGCTTAAGCCTTGAGAGGCTAGGATTTGGTTAAACATCCGAATTTCTGCTTGGTCGCGAGGGGCACGTCCTAAGAAGTGCTTAGTACCCATCTCAATTACTTTAGTATTGGGATAGGGTGCATAGAATTCTTTGCTGTACAGTTTGGAACAACCCAAGCCTTCAATAAATTCTTTGACGTTAATTTCGCCGTTGCCGAGTTTGCTTTCTAGTACGCTGAATTCGTTTTTGATGATATAGGGGTTGAGATCGCGCTCAAAAATCTGACGGTAAGCAGCTTGAATTGTAGTTTGCAGAGCAACTTTATCGGCAGTATTAGTGAGTTTAAACACTTTAGATTGTTCGCGACGTTTGCTCACACCTTGGCTGATGCGGAATTGTACATCTGGCTCGGTACGAATATCGGCAGGAGTACCCAACTCGATAAAGCGAGGAGTTGTGGGAACTTCTATCTTAAGATTCTTAGTACCAATGCTGCCAACGCGGATAGTACGTTGCGACAAGCCACCAGGAGTTACATAACGTTCGTAGGGAACGGTATCTTCTCCAAAGGCTTCGCTGTATTCTTGGCTGTCTATAATCGCATCAACAAGGGCGTAGAAGCCTTTCTTAGCAGTGATATCAAAGTAAGAATTGATTTCTTGACGCCCGTAGGTGGGACGACCTAATAAACGGCGGTGAATATATTCGATCGCCTTACAGACATAAAGCGAAGTCCAATAAGTTTTGCGGAATACTTCCGACTTAGCCAAAGCACGGATAAACTCCCGTACAGTGATTTCGCCGTTTTCCAGCTTAATTTCTGCAACACTTTGGCGTTGACCCGCATAAACATCACGGCCAAAAACTTGCAGATAAGCAGCCTTAATTACTGCTTGGGTAGAGCTTTCAGAGTATTTAACGCTTACACCTTGAACAGGAGTAGTAACACCGCGTTTGCCAAATTGCTTAGTGCCGCTAGGAATTTGATCAAGTTTGAACACTTTTGGACCGAGGGAACCCGGATTTTTGCCCCGTGCCCCTGGATTGCTCAATTGATTGTCAATACCTGCACCATTGCGAATCAGGATACGGCGAGTATCTTTCCCAAAGGGAGCCGGACGATTTTTCGGGCTGCGAGTTTCTTTCGGGAAAATAGCGCCAAACTGAATTTCCAGAGGATCGTTACCAATACCGTAGGGGTGTTGATCACGTAGGGGCTGGATATAGTCAGCAAATAGGGTAATAAACTGAGGAACTTTGCGGAAAGGAGCGCTGTAGTTAAACAGGTCAATTTGTGGTCCCCAGTTGCGGCATTCTTGGGCTTCTTGACCCAACCCACGCAGGTAAGGCACGGTTTCTTCTCCGAAATAATCGGAATATTCCTGAGAATCTACCAACGCATCTACCAGCTTGGATAAGCCACCAGCAGAAACGATCGAAAAGTATTTGGTGAATTCTTCCCGACTGCTTAAACCGCGTCCCAAAAAGTGACGAACGGCTAATTCTACTACTCGGCTATTAACAAACGAATCATGGAATTGTTTACGATACAAAGGAGATTTACCCAAACGGCGGATAAACTCTTTCATCGAGATTTCGTTGTTTTTTACCTTAGATTCCAGATCGGAAATACCCAAGCTATAAGCACGAGTGATATCCCTTTCAAATACCTGACGATAAGCGGCTTTTACTACTTCTTGTTTTTCAAAGGCAGATAATCCCGGCTTCATTACGAATTTGGGACGACGTTCTGCTGCATTAAAATAAATTTGGGGAAGTTGTAAACCTTGCTGGTCGTTAGATGGGCGCTGGCGGAGTTTGTTAGAAGGTGTAGGGGCTTTAAATTCGGTGATTGCTACACCAAAGTATTGAGCAACTACGTTTTTGCCTTCCTCATCATTTTTGAAATAGCTCAAAGCTGATGCCTGCATTTCTTGCATGGCAACGATCGTTGCATCTGAGGAACAAGCTTTTTCTATAATTTCCCGCAGACCCCGGACGTTTACCGAGATGATATTTGGGTCGCCAGCTACGATCGCGTAGGTAATATAACGCAGGAACCAACTCAAATCTCGCAGAGATTTGGTCATGTTTCCTGGACCATAACGAGCGATATTAATCGGACGGAATCCGGGGGGAACTGGGCCGCCGCTACCAGTCGTAAATAAAGCGCGGAAGTTTGATAATAAACCGCCACCACTTTCTACGTAAGTAACAGTACCCAGTTTCATGCCTTCTTTCATGTCCCCAGGGGTGATGACTGCTTGCACTACTGGCTCTTTGGGTTTTTCCAAGAAAGCCATCGGCGAACCCCCGGTAAATATCCGGTTGGCAGCGCGGGACACGATTAATTCTGAGTTTTTAGTTAGAATTTCGGCAATTTCTAGGCGCTTTGCACCAGATTTGAAATATGCCTGCAACTCACTTAATTCGCTATTACCGAGAAAGCGATCTTGCTGCTCTGCTTGCGAAATAGCTGCAACTGGCACAGTTTGATATAGCTGCGGACGTGCAACTGAGCTTCCACCACTTGCCTTTACACTCATTGGATCTCAAAAGCTCCCTTCTGAATTTGTTAACTGCAATTAACCTGGCCACAGTTGGGCTGGGCATCTGCCTGGGTGCAATCCGCCCAGTTTATTAGATTAGAACTTTTCGGTTCTCAACGGTGTTTTATTAAGAAATGTTTAGAACCGATATTATTTTGTTCTCGCTGCGATCATAGTGGATTGCGGTATATAAGATGAGAAAAAAGATAAGTTTTGTTACTTTAGTTATTATTTCTCAGTCCCTCACCACCTAATTTGCATACTATAACATAATTGGTACTGGAAAATATGCTTAAATATTGTCACCCTCAACACCCATCAGGGTCAGAATCAGTAAATTTTAATTTAGGTAAATAAACCTATTCGCCACAATAATATTAATTATTATCATATTATTAACATTTTTAAAATTCTGACAATCCTTTAATGTTCCTATATTAAATCTATGCAAATTAAATGTACAAAAAAATTTAAAAAATTAGGTAATCTAGTCTTCTCAACAACAATAATTTTGATAAATGACCAAAACTTGCCCCCATGCCAGGGCTATTACTGCTCAAGGTAAATATTTGTCCCTTATCGATTAATAACCATATTGGGCGGGTTATCCGATAAATTATGATACTAAC
>CAWUOF010000308.1:0-5636 GCA_963923765.1 uncultured bacterium
TTTCCCCCTGGTCGGTGAGCGCAGCCGAACCGCTGCTCCCCTGCCTCTTACAATGCCCCGGCTGCGGTTTTATCGAGGATGCCGCCACCGCCTAAGTGGCTGGTGATATTCATGGCTTCTAATACAGGCCGATCATTGGGGCCTTTGGGATAATCAATGACGGTAACGGATCCATTACCCTGTTTAAATTTCCAGAAATGCTCTGGGCCTAAACCAAATAGGTGACAAAGAATGGCTTTATTAATGGCATCGTGACCGACTACCATACCAATATTAGGAGTATCAGCAGCATATTCGGTGGCGATCGCTTGCCAAGCTGCAATAGCCCTTTCCCATACTTGCTGTAAATTTTCTCCTTCGGGCATTTGTACTGTTTCTGGGGAATTTTTCCACTGGGTTAACATTCCAGGAAATTCTGCTTCTATTTCGTTTTCAAATTTCCCTTCCCACAGACCATGACTAATTTCCCTCATCTTATCTTCAAGTTTTAATTCCAGATGAGGATGATGTTTAAGAATAATTTCCGCCGTTTCTTTAGGTCGGGCCATCGAACTGCTGACAGCAAAGTCGATCGGTACTTGTTTGAGAAATTCCCCCGCTAGTCTAGCTTGTTCTCTACCATTATCATTAAGGGGAACGTCTATTTGTCCTTGAAATTTAGTTTGACGGTTCCATTCTGTTTCCCCATGTCTGACTAGCAACAAACGCGGCCCTTTATGCCCTTCTCTGGGCTTGGGAAATAATTCTCCCAAGTGGCTAGTTATATTCATAGACTCTAACTGTACTGCATCTCCCCAAACTCCGGTGAAGTTTAAAACGGTAATGCCACAGTTAGACTGTTGGATGGAATGATAATAGGATGGGGGAATTCCCAAGGCTGTGCAAATGAGCGATCGATTGATGCCATTATGCGCCACTATTAAAATAGTTTTACCTTGATGATGCAGTAATATTTCTTGCCAAAATTTCTGGGCTTGGGCAAATAATTCTATAACTGGAAAATATGCTGTTGGGCCGTTTTCCCCATCTACCACCATTTTAAATTCGTGGGGTCTTTCTTGCCAACAGCGATAATCTTCTGGATATTTTTGTTTTACATCCTGCCGGAGCATTTTTTCCCACAAAGGCAGATTAATTTCCATTAGTTGATCTGCCACTTTTAATGTGGGCGGATTTTTTAAACAGTTTAGAATAATTTCTGCTGTTTCTTTTGCCCTTTGTAATGGGCTGCTGTAGGCGGCATCAAAAGTAAGTTCCCGCAAAGCTGAGGCAACTAAAGTAGCACTAGCGCGACCTACTTCTGTTAAAATAGACTCATCCAAACGGCCTTGTATTCTATGTTCTATATTAAAACTACTCTGGCCGTGACGTACAATGATAACGCGGGTGGTCAGGGGTCTGTCCTCCAAATCTATAACTAGGCTGTTTTTTGCTAATTTATCGGTCTTAAGCAATATTGCTTTTAATAGCTTTTTTAGGGAATTTGCAAAATTTGCCCCTTCAGATGGTGTTTTTGCCTAAGTCCGGTTTAGTTCAGGTTTGTAATCAGTTTAACTTATTTTGGTTTTATTTTTGTCCCTTTTTTGTGGTCTTTGGGATTTACTGGGATGAAAATTCAGTATTGATAAGTAGGATAATTTTATGGGAATTTTATCTGATTTATCTATATTTTATGCTGTTTATCTTTTAATTTGCTTATAATCTCAGGCGTTTTTTGTCTAATTTTTTTATAAAAATGGATGTTTTTTCGGATATGTTCTATTGTAAAATGTTGTTTTTATGACTTACCTAGATTATTGGAAATATAGGGTCATATTGGTTTAGCTATAAGTTTTAAAATGTAACTTAGCTGATTTTCTTTACCATTAATTGTAATTTTTACTATAGGTAATTATGACGTTGAAACGCTTAATTTTATGGTTTTTAACGGTTTTGGCTGTATTGTCTTTGGGACAAGATTTATTATCTAGTTGGAATAAACCCCAAATTCAAAATCGCTTAGAACTTTATCAAGCTAATCTTTTACTTCATGCTTCAGAATTGCGTGATAATAGTTCTCCTGTGGGTAATTTACAAGGATTTTCTAAAAATTTACGACAACAAGCTGATAGTACTTTGCAAGCCAGCCGTAATGAATTGGAAGCGATATTTAAAAAAAGTTTAGAAGAATTAGAAAAACCTGCTCAGATATCTACTAATAATTTGGTGGAACAGGAAAATTTAGCGATTTTAACTAAACAAGTCGATCGCTATCGGTCTTGGCTAGATGATTTAGATTTAAATTTAGGTATCATTAAAGCAGATTTAAATCAAAATGATGGGGCTATTCAGCTTTGGCAAAGTGTTATTGATCGCCCTGGTATTAAACAGAATAATGATGATTTATTAATTAGTAATTTACAATCGGAAAGAAAGTCTAAAATTAAAACTGCTGGTGTTTTAATAGGTATTTGGAGTAATAATCCCCGTTTATTACCTAATGCTGATAGTTTAATCTCTAAAAATTTAGATGGTTGGTTTCGCTATCGTGCCTTATCAAAACTTTATCAGTTACAAGAAAGAGAATCAGCTTTAAATAATTTAGAAATTACTGAACAAAAATTATCCCAAAGCGCAGCTTTTAAATTAGCTATTATTAATATAATGCCTGTATTGGGAGGTGTTGTCGGTACATTATTACTAATATTTTTATTAGTGCAGAGATTACTTAAAGGCAAAGAATCTCTGTTAGCTACAAATGGTGATTTACCTTGGAATACTCCTTGGAATGGTGAAATAGTCTGGCAAGTTTTAGTGTTTGGTTTTTTCTTTATTAGTCAACTGGCTTTACCTTTATTATTTAAAGGTATAGGAATACAACCACCTAGCAATGATGCTCGATCGCAAGCGGCTTTTGTGTTATTTACTTATATTATATCTGCTACTGGTGGTCTAGGTGTTCTCTATTTATCTATCAAACAGTTTTTGCCTCTACCTACAGGATGGTTTCAATTTCAAGGTAAAAATTGGTTTTGGTGGGGTTTAGGGGGCTATTGTATGGCTATACCTTTGGTACTTGTTGTATCTTTAATTAATCAATTGATTTGGCATGGGCAAGGAGGAAGTAATCCAATTTTACCTATTGCTTTGGAAAATAGAGATGGAATTGCTTTATCTATATTTTTTATTACAGCTTCGATCGCTGCACCTTTATATGAAGAAATTTTATTTCGAGGGTTTTTATTACCTTCTTTAACTCGTTATCTACCAGTATGGGGGGCAATTATTATCAGTAGTCTTTTGTTTGCCCTTGCCCATTTAAGTTTATCAGAAGTTTTACCTTTGGCTACTTTGGGAATGATGATGGGTTTTGTTTATACTCGATCGAGAAATATCCTGTCTTCTATGTTGTTACACTGTCTTTGGAATAGTGGCACCCTGATTAGTTTGTACATTTTGGGCAGTGTTTCTACATAAGATTTATTAAGTTTAATAAAAATTTAACTTTTAGTTTTCCAGAAATAGCGAAATGTAACTTAAACTTGATGAAAATATTTAATTGCTAAAATCCAGGAGATGTTTTTATGTACGCTGGTTTCTGGAAACGATTCGCTGCTGCTTTTATAGATTCCCTAATTTTACTAATACCTAATTTTATAGTAGGTCTTGTTATTGGCTTAGTAATAGGAATTGTTATGGGTGCATCTGGGATGGAACCCGATACAATACAATTTGTTGCCGGAGGGTTAGGTAATATAGTAGGAATTGTTATAGGTTGGCCTTATTTTGCTTATTTTGAATCTTCAGAAAAACAAGCAACTCCTGGTAAAATGCTTTTGGGAATACAGGTGACAGATTTAGAAGGACAAAGAATTTCTTTTAGTAAGGCAAGTTTGCGATATTTCGGGAAAATTTTATCGAGTTTAATTTGTTTCATAGGCTATATCATGGCTGCTTTTACTGAGAAAAAACAAGCTTTGCATGATATGTTAGCAGGGTGTTTAGTTGTACAAAAACCACAAGATTAATTGTTGCATTTGGAATTGATCAGGTTTTTGTAACAAGCCACTATGTATATAGTGTCTATAGTGGCTAAATTATCATGTTTAAAGTATCTGCAAATTATCTCTCTGTAGCCGATCGCCAACAACGCTGGGAAAGATTATCTCTACTTGCCTTGCCTGTAATTGGCGCTTTTGTTTATAATCAAGGTTATCAAATACCTTTGTTATTCTGTCCCCTGAAGTATTTTACAGGTATTCCTTGCCCTTTTTGCGGTTTAACTAGATCTTTTCTGGCTGTAGCTAAAGGAGATTTATATCAAGGTTTCTATTATCATTTATTTGGGCCGTTTTTATTTGCTGCTTTCGTAGTTATCTTAATTCACATTACCATTGAATTAATGATAAAACGAAAAATTTGGGGATTTTATTTCCAAATAATTGCGACAAGGAGAAGAAAAAACTTAATATTATTAGCTTTGATAAATTATTATATAATTAGAATAATTTTACTGGCTAATTCTGGGGCGCTTTATGATAATTTTACTGAATCTCCTTTAGGGAAAATAATTTTATACAAGATTTTTTGATAAAAATAACAGGATGTAATAATAATGTTAAAACGCCAAAAAATATTATTTCCGGTACTTGTATTGATGGGGTTAGGTACGTTTATAGCCCTTTCTAATACTATGCTAGACCCAGATGTAAATCTTTTTATGCATAGTTATTTTTCGTATTTGCGAACATATACGTTATTATTGGGTGTACAAGCTGTTATTGGCTTAATTTATCTAAGTTATCGGTTGTTAAGCGATCGAGGATTATTTTCTGATTAATCTAATCTTAACCAGCCTAAAAAGGGTTTTAAAATTTACTCAATTTATCCTCAAGACACATTCCAAACTATATCAAATTATTTTTAATATTACATAAAGTTATTTGCAGAAGTCTGGAATGTGTTTTTATATTATCATAACTATCATATTTACTCAGTATCATATAAACTATTTTTATCTAATATGCTATAATTGTTATTAAGGAAGGGTAAAAGCAGTAATAGTAACTTATAACTATGATTAAATCTCAAGAAACTGCAAAAAATTATTTTATTACTAAAGCACAATTTGATACAGCTTGTGCTTTAATCTATCTTGACTTTCAAAATGCCCCGGATTTAAAAAATAGGCTATGTGTGCGACGAATTACTGCATGGAATAAAGTTTATTTTGTTCAGTTTTATTGGGGAAAACCCGCTTTTCTGAGTAAACATAAATATTTTTCCAATACTGAATTATTTAATGATACAGGATTCATGCGTGAATTTAAAGACCCCTATTTAATTAAAAAATATGGTTTCAAAAAACCTAAATCACGCCCGCAAGTTGATTTAAAATGGCATAAGGATATTCACCAAAAATGGATTGATGATCATAAATTGGAAGTTAATTTATTTTGGGCTAGAAAAAAATATGAAGATTTGGGCGATACCGAGGATGTGGCTAATATTAAAGCTAATTATGAATTACTAGGAATAGAACCTTTTTCTAGTCCGGAGATAGTGAAAAAAGCTTATCATCAACAAGCAAAAATTTTTCATCCAGATTTAGGGGGAAATATCAAAAATTTTTTATTAATTCAAAGAGCGTATAAAGT
>CAWUOF010000309.1:0-5613 GCA_963923765.1 uncultured bacterium
AGTGGTACCGGTCGTAATTTTGCGGCAGGCATGAGTGGTGGAGTTGCTTATATTTTGGATGAAAAAGGCGATTTTGCTACCCGGTGCAATACCTCAATGGTGGGTTTAGAAAAATTGGAAGACCAGGAGGAAATTGATAGCATTTATGCTATGATTGAGAAGCATTCTAAATATACTAATAGCCAAAAAGCTGCTCAGGTTTTAGCAAATTGGCAGGAAATGGTGCCGAAGTTTGTTAAGGTTATGCCACGAGATTATAAGCGCGTTTTGGCTTGTTTGAAGAATGCTTTTGAATCAGGTTTGAGTGGTGATGAAGCTTTAGCGGCTGCTTTTGAGCAAAATGCTCGTGATGTGGCTCGCATTGGTGGAGGTTAAAAATAGAAAATAGTTTATAGCACATAGGCATAAGGCGATCGCTTTTTTAAAGGCGATCGCTTTTCTTAATTAATTGTTCGATCGCCCTGTAATAGCAACACATAAAAAAGTTAGAATCAATAGCGATCGCCTCTTATAAAAAAAAATTATTTTAGTATTATAATTCCCTAATCCTCAAGTTTATAATTTATTCAGCAAAATTATTTATGCAAAATCCTTACATCCAAAATAAACTGCTATAATTATCTTTATTTTTTAATAACAATGCAAATATTACTTCTGCTAACCGCACCTTTTATTATATTCGCCTTGGGCGCTTCCATCGGTAGTTTTCTTAATGTGGTTATTTATCGAGTACCGGCGGGTTTATCAATTTTATGGCCATCTTCTCGCTGCCCTAAATGTTTACATCAGTTGGGTAAAACAGAAAATGTACCCATTTTAGGTTGGCTATGGCTGCGGGGGCGTTGTGCTCATTGCAAAACTAAAATTTCCCCACGTTATCCCATAATAGAAACTGTTACAGCTATTTTATTTTTACTGGTTTTTTTCCAATTTGGCATTACTATACAAACCCTGGGTTTTTGGATATTTCTAAGTTGGTTATTAGTCTTAGCATTAATTGATTTTGATACTATGACTTTACCCAATGCTTTAACTCAGCCCGGATTAATAGTTGGTTTAATATTTCAAGGTAGTGTTGGTTATTTTACTTATTATACCTTTACAGGTGTAATTAATCAAGTTATGGCGGGTGTTATTGGTGCAGTTTTAGGTTTATGGTTATTTGATATTATTTTATTTGCCGGTACTATGTTTTTTGGGCAAGCTGCTATGGGTGGAGGAGATGTAAAACTAGCAGCTATGATGGGGGCATGGCTAGGGTGGAAATATTTGTTATTAGCGGGGTTTATTGCCTGTGCTATGGGTGCATTTGTCGGGGGAGGTGCGATCGCTTTAGGATGGTTAGATAGACGTCAACCTATGCCTTTTGGTCCATTTTTAGCGTTAGGTGCTGGAATTACTACCTTTTTTGGAGAAGCTATTTTATCTGCTTATTTACGACTATTTTTCCCCCTGATTTAATTTCCCATGAAAAACCTAATATCGGCTTTTTCATGCTAATTATTGGTGAATATTATTATCTTTATTCCTAGTTGCTAATTAATCGATAAGATAGGGGCGGTTTTATTTATCTTATCGTCTAGTATCAGAATTGATCGAATAACCCGCCCCTACAAGTTTATTAATATTTTCTCAATTATTCTTAATGCCCAATTCTAAATTTTAAATTCTAAATTCTACATTCTATTTTATATTAATTATTTAATTCGCACAAAACCTAATTTTTCAATTATTTCCTGACCTTGATTAGTTAATAACAAATTAGCATAAATTTCTCCGGCTTGTTGGTCCAGTAAACCATTTTGTTTTACGACTACAAATAAACGTCGAGTTAAGGGATATTTCCCACTTTGAAAAACATCTGTATTAACTTGATTTCGCTTAGTATTGCTACATTGGTCAATAGGTATTAAAGGTTCTTTATAGGGAGTAATAAACTCTTGGGCAGTGCGACCGATCGGCAAAGGTTTGATTTTACATTGATTAACAATTAAAGCTGCGGAAGCTAATATAACGCCGCTTGGATCATTAGCTACTTTAGCCATAGCTGCTGTTTGACTGGGTAAAAATTCCACATTATTAGTGTCTTCTCCTTGGATAGCATAGCGTTTAATTTTTAAATTCGGTCCACCTACTTCTTGCCAATTAGTAATTTTACCTGATTCGATCGCTTCTACTTGTGCTACTGTTAAACCTTTAATATTTAAACTAGGATGTACACCAACAGCACGACCATCTATAGCTACTGGAATTTCTTTTAGTGTAAAACCTCTTTGTTGGGCTTGTTGATATTCTTTATCATTCAAAGGGCGAGAAGACTGGGCAAAAGATAATTGATTATCTAATAACATCCGAATTCCTGTACTAGAATTAGCAGAACCGCTATTAGGATGAGTATATCGGAGTTTAAATTGAGGCCATACAATTTGAATTGCTGGATCTACCTGCCCACGAATTGTAGCCCAAGAAGTGCTGCCTCCATAACTAAATAGTCCACTGGGAACTTTTGGCACTTGAGCAAAAGTAGTATTATTAGAGTCGTTATTTAAATTAGTGGGATTAGCTGGGGAATTAGTAGAATTATTGCTAATATTACCATCACTACTGCTAGAATTTTTACCCAAGGGATTAAATACCCAAATACCAATACCTATTAAAGCACTGGTAATTAGTAAAGATATAATTAAAACAGTAGTTTCTTTGTTTTGAGACATAATTATAATATATCCTCAAGTAATAAATACTAAAACAAAGTTAAAGAATACGAGAAAGTAGAATATAAATTAAGCGAAATAAAGCTGTAACAGCGATCGCACTTAATCCAGCCATCATAGATATTATAATAATAGCCGAAATCGGCTGGAATAATTGCCAAGTCGGTAAAAACATAATAATTGCCAGAGTTAAACCAGAAATAATGATTAAATCATTACCTTCTATAATTCGGCGAGACTGGGTAAAAATTAAACCAAATAAAATTAACGCCCCTACAATTCCACTTAACCAAGATTGTCCAAATAAATTAATAAAAATAAAACCCAATAAAGTAACTTCAAAACCCGTAAAACCTGCGGCTGCTAATAATTCTAAATTAGAAAAATGAGGGATAGCCAGAGATTTTTGAGGAGTTGAGGAAATAACAGGAGTGGGAAGAGAAGGAGGAGTGGGAGTAGTTGAAGAAAATACAGGTTGTAAAGCGGCTAAAACATCGGCTGCGGAGTCAAAACGCTGATTAGGTGCATAATTAAGCATTTTATTTAAAACCTGAGCGAAGCGATCGCTAACTTGAGGGGCATATTTTTGCCAATGCCATTGATTAGTATAGGAATCAAGTAATACTTGAGGTTGTTTACCAGTTAATAAAATAACACAAGTAACAGCTAAAGCATAGAGATCAGTAGAAGGATAAATTTGATTACCTGACATTTGTTCTGGGGGGGCAAAACCCATAGAATAAATACCTGTAGAACTTTGTTTACTTGTACCTGCGGGTACTTGAGTTACTTGTTTAACTGCACCAAAATCTAATAAATAAAAATGTCCATTAGTATGATGGTGTATAATATTAGAAAGTTTGATATCTCGATGAATTACCCCATTTTTATGTACAAATTGGATTACATTGAGAATTTCTGTTAACATTTCTAACACTTTATCTTGAGAGAAAACACCTGTTTTTGTTAATTCTTCTTCCAAATTTTCGCCATCGATAAATTCTTGGACGAGATAGAAAAATCTTTCTTCTCTGCCAGGAATTAAACTAGGAACTTCCCAAGAGAAGAAAGCCAATAAATCAGGAATTAGAGGATGTTTATTACCTAATTCTTCTAAAACAGCAGCTTCTCTTTCAAATAAATTTTGAGCTACAGCTAACTGCTGTGGGTTTAAATTATTATCAGGTTGAAATAATTTAATCGCGCAATAACGCATAGCTGGGGTATCGCGATCGCGGGCTAAAAATGCTGTACCAAAACCACCTTTTCCTAATAATTTTATCGGTAAATAACGACCTCGCAAAATTAAAGTCATACCACAGCTAGTGCAATATTTTTGTTGCACTTTATGGAGGGTAGCTTTATGGTCTAATTCCGGACAATAATTAATAGGATTATGACAACCTGGACGGGTGCAGTAAACATCCATAAATTTGGTTATTCAATATCATCACAAGAATTATCATCTATCACATTTATAACAGGAATTTCCTTAAATTTTGGAGTAAAGAGGAAATTTTTATTATCCTGAGTAGCAAACAGAGGTAAAATTTCGCGGATAAAAGCTTCAGCAGCTTTTGATCGATAGCGATTAGGATTGATAATTACCGATAGCATTCTTTTCACGACTACTTCTTCGATATTAGCACGGTGTATAACTTCCATATCCAATTCTTTTTCGATAGCAGAAACAGAAACAAAAGCGGCACCTAATCCAGCTTGGACAGCATTTTTAATAGCCTCGATCGAATTTAATTCCATTTCTACTTTCAGGCGACGAGTATCAATATCGCAACGAGATAAAACCTGATCGATGACCTTACGAATAGTAGATTGGGAATCTAAGGCAATAAATTGCAATTTATACAAATCATCTTTTTGGATAATAGGATTTTTAGCCAAAATATGAAACACAGGTAAAATTAAAGCTAATTCATCTTCAGAATAGGGAATAATTTCTAAAGATTCTTGCAACTCAGCAGGCACTTCCCCGCCAATTATAGCCAAATCAATTTGTCCATTAGCAACACTCCAGGCAGTACGTCTAGTAGAGTGAACGTGCAATTGTACTGATACATCGGGGTAACGCTGACGAAACAAACCAATCATACGGGGTAATAAATATGTACCGGTAGTTTGGGATGCACCGATAATTAAAGTACCACCTTGTAAATTTTGTAGATCTTCGATCGCGCGACAAGTTTCTTGACAAAGAGTAAGAATTTTTTCCCCATAACTAAGTAAAAGATAACCCGCTTCAGTTAATTGGGCTTTACGACCACCGCGATCGAACAGTGGCACATCTAACTGTCGTTCTAAATTTTGGACTTGTAAACTAACCGCAGGTTGTGAAACATATAAACTATCGGCGGCCCGTTTAAAACTCCCCTCAGCGGCGATGGCTTTGAGGATACGTAATTGATCTAAAGTAAAAGGAAGGTCGGACATACTGCTTAACCAAAAGGAGCAAGAAGCTGTGAGCAAAACCAAGTTAAACCAGAAGGGCAGCTAAGTATTCCCAGAAACCCAGAAAAGAGTTTTCTCCAGAAAAAACTGGTAAAGGGAATTTTGCTGAGATATAATCAACACTCGCAATAGGTTTGCAATCCAGCCATACTAATAATTTTTCCCAGAAGCTTCTGACCAAGAAATACCACAATATGGGGATCAGATCTTCCAGGTAAGTAAAAGTAGGGCAAGGGGATAAAACTTAGGTTTTCCTCATAACACCTATTAGTGATACTAATATATTTATTTTGCTTATTAATCAAGTCAAACTGACCAAATTCAACTATATCTAAAATATGCTGCCCAGATCGGTTGGGCTAAATTAAGCACAATTCTACACAGGATTTAATATGTCATTAGATTGGCTAACTCCCAGCCATATAATTATGCT
>CAWUOF010000310.1:0-5568 GCA_963923765.1 uncultured bacterium
GGATTTTGTCAGTGATCGCTTTTTCGGCTCATCATCCTATAATTCAGCAACGCCGGCTTTTTTTACTCTTTCGCCAAATACTTGCGAGAGGCGTTTCCATAATTTCGGGCCGATATCATTTTTCAAGTATTCGATGGAATAACCAGTCTCAGATGCAATTTGAGGATATTTTTGATCTTTCCAAACCCCTTGTAAAAGCAGGGTTTCAATATTAGAAAGATGATTACCTGTAGTGGAAAAAACGGCTTTATCTGTTACTCGAATAACTATCTTTACGCTGAGGTTTTCTTGGAAATACATGACTAGTAAACCATTATTAAAAGATTGTACCCTGTGTAATAACGTTTATCCAGAACTTTCGCTCTATCTCATAAACGTTATTAGGGAGTAGTTTTTCCATATTTTTCGAGTTAGAACTTAATTTTTTCAAAATCAGCATTTAACTCGAAAAAATATATCTAATTTACCTCTCCCTTATTGTTGGTGAAAAAATCAATTTTTTGGTTCTATGGCAATATCAATTACTTACCCAGTCCAAAAAAAACCTATAATAATTTATAGCGTTGTTTAATTTAGGTATGAATTTGAAGAATTGCTAAGGCTAAAAGCTTGATATGTTAATACTTTTAGTTTTTTATTCTTCAGCAAGTGTTTATACCTTAATTATCAACGTCTAATTATTTTTATCATCATAACTAGGAAAAAGTTTATTATTTTAAGGGTTTTTTAATTTATTCGCTGATTATCAAAAAATATGTGAAGACCAAAGATTGTAAAGGTAATATATTATTTAATAACTATAGTTTATATATCAATTTATAGTATATATGTAATATAAATATTCATAGAAATTAGGCAAATATCAATAGGTAAATATTAATAAATAATTTGTCATCATAGAGGCATGGGAGCAAAGGAACAGGGGAGAGTATAGGGGCTAAGGCTGTTTAAATTGAGTAAAAGGAAAGCAGGGGAGGGGGAGAGAATAGGTATTATTAACAATAATTAACAATTGTCATAGAAAACCTTACATAATCCTTCTTGCCTTCCTATTCCTTAAATTTTCCCTACTTTTTTATTACCTAATCTTAGCTTTATAGTTAATTATCAAAAAAATCTTCAGTATTAGTAGGTAATATTTTTTTATTTAGGTTATTACTTAATTACATTATCCTTAACTATTATTAGTTGACAAATACCAAATACTAATTTTAGTATTTTAATAAAGAATAAATTATTGAATCTAAGAGGTAAATTAGTAAAATGGAAATCTCAAAAACAAGTATTGTAGATGATAATAAATCTACGGAAAAAATCCTTTTGCAACAAATTTACCAGGGTGATAAATCAGCTTTTTGGCAGCTATGGAATCAACATAAAGATTATCTGTACAAGCATTGTGTAAGGTGGATGAACAATAATTATACAGATGCGGAAGAAGCCATAAGTATTTCGATGTTAAAAGCCTGGGAAAAGCTGCCTAAATATGCTTTAAAAGTAACTAATGCGAGGGCGTGGTTAACTCGTGTCACCTATAATTTATGCGTAGATATTCATCGCAAAAAAGCCTATAATTTAAGTATAGAAGCAAACGGGGATTCCGAGGATTTTTTACTTGATTCTCGTATAGATTCTCCTGAGACAATTATTCTGCGTAATGAATTAAGAAAATTACTTTATCATCTGATTAACACTTTACCTAAAAACTTACAAATACCCGTAATTCTTAAATTTATCCAAGAAAAAAATTATCGGGAAATTTCTGCTATACTTAATATTCCTGAGCATAATGTACGCAAGCGTATTCAAAAAGGAAGAGTCTTACTAAAAGCGGCAATTAATGAATATATTGATGGCTGTGAAAATTGTCAAAACTTAAACTTAGAAGAAAATGAAAATAATGCTTTTTATTTAAGTAATTTAAGTAATTTCACAATAGAGCAATCAGCGAATTTAAAAAGTAATTTTCAAAAAATTAGAGAACAGGATTTAGAAACTCTAATCTATAGGCTATCTGCGACTAATTTAGAAACGTTACCCCATAAACACTCATCATTAAATTGTTCTCTAAATTGGTATTAAAATACTGAGAATATTTACTGGATTGAATAATCCCCACTATAGAATATTTTGAGCTAAAAACTTGTAGCATAGGCATTATAAGATGACCACAAATGTAGTAGAAGTCATGCTTCCTTCAGGGATAAAAACTAATATCAAATTAACCCTGGAATCTAAACCCATCAGGCAAAACCAAAAGCTAGAAACATTAGTTAAGTATGTACAAAAACATCCTTCTGGCTGGAAAAAACGCTTAGAATTAGCAGATTTGCTTTACTCAATGGGAGAGTGGGAAAAAGCGATTAGCGAATATGAGCAAGTCTTAAATCAACAGCCAAAATTAATTGAAATTTGGTTAAAGTTAGGAAAAATATTTCAGTTGATAGGATTAACAGAACAAGCTATTAAAGCTTATGAAGGGGCTTTAATAATCTGCCCTTATGAGGTGATAAAACACCATATAATGGGATTAATTGATAGTTGTAAAAACCAGCATTCGATGGCAATAGATTCTATGCGATCGGCTACAAAATTAAATCCTAATCATGCTGCCCATTGGTTATCATTAGGACTAAGTTATTTACGCATAGAATCCCCGATAAATGCTCTCCAAGCATTTGACCAAGTTTTAAAAATAAATCCAGATGATGTCACAGCTTTAAATTATAACCATGATGCTTTATTAGGAATTGGCAATATTCAAGCAGCATGGAATAATTTAAACCGAGCCTTTAATATAGCTCCCGATGATATTGGCACAATTGAAAGAATTATTACCCATCGGTTAAAACAAAGGTTAGTGAAAAATGAAGAAGGTAAACAAACATGGCAGCTAATTCGCAAGGCTATACAATTAGCTCCTTGTTCGGTAAATATTCAAGCTTTGTTGGTTTATTACCATATTTTTACTGGAAAATTAGCTAAAGCAACAGCTATATCTCAACAGTTTATCGAAGAATATTGGCATAATCCTTTGGCTTGGTATTATTATGCTAGATTTATGTTTCATACTGGGCAATTTCAAACGGCAGTAACAGCTATTTTCAAAGCTTATCAAATGTATCAAAAGGATTGGGAAATTTACCGATTATTGTGTGAAATATTACCTATTGTGGATAAAGTAGATAAGTTAAGAGATATAGTAGAAGAAATGCTGGAATATTTCCCGGAGCATTGGAGTGTTTGGGGAACAGCAGGTCAAGTATTAGTGGAACATTGCCAAGAAATTGAGGCAGGAATTAGTTTTTCTGGCAAGGGAATAGAATTACAACCTCAGTTAGCAGATGCTTGGTTTTATCATGGTCGAGTGTTGGCTTTGGCAGGAAAACATTCGGAGGCGATCGAAATATTAAAACAAGGTTGGCAATGGCTACCAACTAAAGATGTTTGTCTGCAATCAGCACCGGTGGCTGGATGGCTGGCAGAAAGTAGTAATGCTATAGGTGACGAAATAAATTATCAGTATTGGTGGAAAATTGCGGCTAATTGTGCCGATCAGATGGTCAATTTTGACCCGACCATTGCTTATTATTGGCAAGGTCGAGCTTTGGCCGCTTTAGGTAATAAAACTCAAGCAAAACAAGCCTATCAGCAGGCTTTAAGCCAGCATTTGCTTTATCCAGCCGATATGGAAATTAAAGGTATTCTGAAATCTTTTTGAAAAAAAAGGCAAAACTCGCAAAATTCACAAAATGCCTTTTCCGATGGTTTTTATTGTAGAGAGGACTAAGGACTTTAAAAAAATGACTTTTTCCGAAGATTCAGGCAATCAAGTAACTAACCTGAAAGCAGATGCTCAAAAACAAATAGAGAATGTTAAAAAAATGGTGATGGCTGCTCGTCAGCAAATAGCTGATTCAATCCAGCAGGAAATCAAAGAAATTAAAGCTCAACATTCTCAAAAAGCAGCCGAGGCTATCAAAACAGCTAAAGCCGCACTTGATCAACAGGCTGGTAAAAGAGCAAAAACAACAACTCAAGCTCAGTTAATCCAATTACTAATGGAATTGGCGGAACAAACTGGAGCAAATAAAGAAAATACTTTAGAACAAGTTAAGGTAGCTGTAACAACGGCTACCCAAGTTTCTGATCAAGTATCCGAATTATTTCAGGTATTATCTCAGCCAAATTCTGATTATCAGGAAAATATTAACTCAGAGTCTGATGAGACAAATACTAATTTAGAGTCTGAAAATCAGACAAATACTAATTTAGAGTCTGAAAATCAGACAAATACTAATTCCGAGTCTTAAGGAAAGTAAACTATGCGGATAGGTTTATTGCTAAATCACTGGCCTTTAATGGCACTTTTGGAACCTTGGATTAAACAAGGTTGGCTAGTAGGGTTGGCAACCCAAGAGGGAAAAAATGAGTTGGTAACAGGGGTGCAACTGGTTAGCCAAAATTATAATATTCCCTATGTTAAACTCACTAAAAATAACGTCAAGAAATCCCTAGCTGAGTGGGTAGAGCAAATTCAACCTGATGTAGTGTTAGTTTCTACTTTTTCCTATAAAATTCCTGTGGATGTCCTGGAAATTCCTAAATTCGGTTTTTTTAATTTTCATTATGGTTTATTACCTGGTTATCGGGGACCAGATACGATTTTTTGGCCAATCCGTAATCAGGAAACTTGGGCTGGGTTTACTGTTCATAAAATGGATGCTGATTGGGATACAGGTGCGATCGCCTATACTCAACCCATAGCAATTGCATCAGAAGACACTTATGGTATTTATCTAAATAAAATAGGTCAAATACTTCCCCAAGTTGCGACTAAATTAATTGATGATTTATTAACTCACGGAAATAACATAAATTTAATTCCTCAAGATGCCAAAGCTGGTCACTATTGGTCACAACCTACTTTTGAGGATTTATGTATTCGTTGGCAGGAACAAACCGCTAAAGAAATCCATGCTTTAGTTAGAGCTAGTAATCCTAAATATGGAGGGGCGATCGCTTTTCTTAGGGGAGTTCCATTACATATTCTCCAAGTTAGCTTAATAGAATCAAACAACTATCCAGCCCTACAACCTGGTGAAATTGCTGTTACCAATACTAATCAAGCTATGGTGGTATGCTGCCAAGATGGTTCTTTACTAAGTTTAGATGCCATACAAACCCCAGAAGGGTTATTTACTGGAGATAAATTATCCACAAATTTTGGAGTGAAAACCGGAGAAATATTATCTATACCTGACCAATTTCAAGCCATGTTAGCTCCAAAAAATTAACCTTATAAAAACCTTATTGATAACTAATAAAACTTGAGGAAGATTTCATGGAAACACGAATTCAAAGAATACTAAAAGCTAGACAAATTTTAAAACAAACTACTCCTGAACGGGTGTATAGTTTAAATGATTTAGGAACAAGTACTTACTTAAGTATTAACTATAGTTATTGGTTATTAAATATTTTAATTCCCTTTATTTGTCTTGATGATTCCTATCAACAATTTTTAGGATATGTTTTATATGATTATCAATGTACTGAAGATTCTAT
>CAWUOF010000311.1:0-5501 GCA_963923765.1 uncultured bacterium
TATTTTACCACATTACCCTTTTATTTATTTCATAAATCATTTAGACTGGCTATATGATGTTTCTACAGTTTCTATGATGTTTATACGATGTTTATATATTTTCTCCTATATTTCTACGATATTTCTACAGTTTCTATGATGTTTCTACAGTTTCTATGATGTTTCTACAGTTTTTATGATGTTTATATAGTTTCTCCTATCTTTCTATGATGTTTATACGATGTTTATATAATTTCTACGATGTTTCTACGATATTTCTACGATGTTTATATAGTTTCTATGATGTTTATACAATATTTATATGGTTTCTAAGTTGTTTATATGATGTTTCTACGATATTTCTATAGTTTCTATGATGTTTCTACAGTTTCTATGATGTTTCTGCGATGATTTTATAAGTTTTACTATTTTTTAGTATCTCTGTTTTTTGATGTCGTCTGGTATTTATAAAAAAATAAATATTTTCTGGGTAAAATAAACGTAAAAATAAATGAATAGAATGAATTATATAATGTGTATTCTGAAAATAAGGGCGGGCGATCGCTATGGTATATAAAACTTATGCTATTAAGGTATTTATGGGGGGTAGTATAGCTTTGCTATTATCACCTAGTGTTGTAGTATCGGATGAAGCAATTACTACGAAGCCAGAAATTATAGTAGAAAGTAGTGGTAGCTATAATTCTAATTTAATGGAATTTAATCGTGTGACATATATAGGCCAATGTCCGGGGACGGTGTTAGAACCTAACATTTTAAAAGCTAGGTTTACTTCTAATTCAACTTTGCCTAATGTGGGGAGAAGGGTTATTATTCGTAATGTGACTGAGAAGATGAATAATAATCCTTATCCGTACACTAATAGAGAATATAGCAATGGTCGATATTCAGAGAGTTTTAATGTGAAGATAAATATCGAGCATAAAGAGCAAACTTTATCAATTTTAGAAGGAGAAAATAATTTTGCTTATGAAATTGAGGAAAATAAACAAATTTTAGAAAAAGGTAATTTTACGGCGATGGTAAAGGTTAACAGTTTATCGGGGGTATTTCGGCGGGATAAAGTTTGTCGAATGGATAAGGAATGTGTAACTAGGTATTATGATGAGAATCGGCATAGTAAAAAACCGAGATCTTATCAGCAGTGTTATCCGGTAGAAAAATGTTCTTGTCCTTAATTTTTTTGGGAATTGTTTTTAATTGTTGAAGTTTGACTTTTAAGTTTGATTTTTAAGTTTGATTTTTAAGTTTGACATTGGGGGCAGAAGTGGGAAGAGCGCCCAGCTAATTTTAAGCGTGTAATGGGTGTATGACAGGTGTGGCAGGGTTGGCCAGTGCGGTTATAAACCCAGGCTATACCGGCGTAGTTGCCGTTAACACCATGTACGTTGATAAAGTTGCTAAAGGTGGTACCGCCTGCGGCTAAGGCTGTTTGTAAGACTTGAATTATTGCCGATCGCAGGCGGGTAATTTGTGGACTGGTTAAATTACTACATAAAGTTGTGGGTAGTATTTGACTGATAAAGAGGGCTTCATCGGCGTAGATGTTACCAATGCCGGCGACTAGTGTTTGGTCTAGGAGGGCTGTTTTGATGGGGCGGTGACTATTTTTGAGTTTATTGGCTAGGTATTGATCATTAAATTCTGGGGCAAATGGTTCTGGGCCTAATGTTTTTAAGCCTGTGATGATGTGGGCGGGTTGAGTTGTGGGGGGCACCCACCAAATTTTGCCAAAGGTGCGTTGATCGACAAAGCGTAGTTCGTGGTTGTTGGTAAAGAAAATTCTAACGCGGGTATGTTTTTGTAAGGGTGTGTTGCGATCGAGCCATAGTAATTGTCCGCTCATTCGCAGGTGTATGCCTAGCCAGCCTGCGGATGTTGGGGGATTTGATGTTTCTGCTGTGGGGGGTAATTTAAGCTGCGCTAGGAGGTATTTACCTCGGCGTTGCCATTGGGCGATGGTTATTCCTGTAATATTTGCCAGAAAATCGCTGACAAGGAAGGGATGGGCGATGGTGCGATCGAGCAACACATCCCCACCCAATATTTGCTCACTCAGGGTTAATTGATTTAAGCCCTGGCAAACCGTTTCTACTTCTGGTAGTTCTGGCACAACTTAATGCTGTTCAGTTCCTTTGTAGTTCCTACTCGAATTCGCTGATTAGCGGCAGGTGGTTTATTTACCTTTGCCACCTTTGGAGGCTTCAGCAGGGGCTGTTGCTTTTCCTTTGGGGCTGGATATTTCTGCCAATTCACTCAGGGCAAAGTTATTGGTGTTGATGCCCGAATAATTGACTTTATCAAAACGGACGATGACGGGGTATTTGATGCCGCTTTGGTCAACTGAAGCGACTGTACCTACGTCTTGAAACCAGTAAGATTCTTTGCGGAGAATCCGAACTTTGGAACCACGTTGGATCATAACTATTCCCTTTCGTTACGGTTTTTGAACTTAAGAGGGCAATTTTTTATTTTTCGGGTGTATCTGTTATTTGTAAGAAAACAATATTGAAACTATGCCAAGTATTTATGATTTTTGTTCATAGTCCTGTTGGGGCGCTTTAGCGCAACAACTGTTTTTTACGACAAAGATACACTCAATTTTTCTCAGCGTACTACCCTTCAGCTATTATGTGTTCATTCTGTTCTTTAAGTTTTATTAATTTTCTACCCAACGGACTCGGACGAAATGGGCTGGACGTCCCCAAATGTCTTGGGTGAGGCTAATGTTTTCTATGACGAGATTAAATGGGATGGCTGTGGTGAGGTATTTTTGAGCGATGCTGCCTAAGTCGGGTGCTAATCTGGCTGCTGTTGTGGCCGCTACGCTTATGCCTACAATTTGGATAAGTGGCCATTTAGGTAAAAAAATGTGTAAGCCTAGACTGAGGCTGGCGGTGAGTAACATAGCCACTGATAGGTTGGTTCCACAACGGGGATGTACTGCTAGTTCCCATTCTCCGTTGGTGATGCGGGTAATGGCTGTTCTTACTGCTCGTTGTAAGTCGTGGATGTTAACTCTTCCATATAGATAAAATCCTCGATCGGTAGACATTCCGCCTAATAATTGATTATCTATGGGGTGAGTTTGTCTGGGAGTTTGTCCGGGGTTTTCGCTGAGTACCCATACTGTGGCGTGTTCTAAAGCGTGTACTTGCCGCAATATTAATAGTTCTTTTAAGCCGGGAATGAAGTTTAATTGTCTGAGTAAATCAGTATCTTGTGTTGCCTGGGGTGTAAATTCAAAAGGAAATAGGTTGTTATTATGAGGGGAATTAGAGGCAACTGTTGTCATAAATATTTTCTCCAAGGGCAATATTTTATTTTAAATCTGGTTTAAATTGTTATACATTTTGACGACATTATCGGTATTAATATGTTGATAATGTCTGGTTCGGCATTTTATAGATATTAAAGAGACTATTTTTTTATGATGCAAGGGATGTTTGTGGAGGGATGAGATTAGAGGATAAATTTATTTTTTGATGGTTTTTTATTTGTTGATTTCTCCTTTTGGGTTTGTGTATGTTTATATATTTTGTTGATGAGATGCACTCTGATTTTGAGGGATTAAAGCTAAGATAGTTTATCCTATTGATGTTATTATTGTAGATTGTGAATAATTAAATATTCAAAATCTAATTTTAGGTTTTTAAGGTTTTTTGGTGGGGTTATTTGGGTCTACAAATTGACCTTCGCGGAATTCTCCGGATAGTCTTTTGCCATTGGTTTGTGTAAGTGTGCCTCTGCCATCAGGTCGTCCTTGGCGAAGTTCTCCTTGGTAACGAGCGCCGGAGGGAAAAGTGCAGGTGCCTCTGCCATCAAGTTCGGAACTATAAAAATCTCCTTGGCAACGACTGCCATCTTTGCGAATGATAGTTCCTCTGCCACGAGAATTGCCATAAAATTCGCCTTCGTAGCGATCGCCACTGGCGTAGATAAATACTCCTTTGCCGTAGGGTTGGGTACTTATTTTTTTAGTTTCTACATCTTGGAATAGTTTAAATTTTCCTTGAAAGCGATCGCCGTTGGCATAAGTTACTGTACCTCCGACAAACAAGCCATCTTGGAATGTGCCTTCATAGCGATCGTTTTTGGCAAAAATAAATATGCCTGTGCCATTAAATAATCCATTTTTAAATTGTCCTTCGTAGCGATCGCCATTGACATAGCGCAGTACTCCTTGACCTTCAAACTTGCCGTTGCGATAACCTCCTATATAAAAATCTGCTTTTTCTGAAGTACATCTTGCTCTACCATCTCCAAAGCTGGTATCGCAGTTAAATTTACCTTCTGTTGCTTCTTGTGCTTTTGCTATTTTATTTTGATTAGTATAACCTAGTATTTCTAATATTAATGTTGTGATTACAATTAATCCTAATTTAGGCAGTGTTTTTTTCATGGCAAGATTTCCTAATATTTTTAGTGGATTTTTAGCTGTTGTGGTTTTTATTTTCGGGGAAATTGATTTAAATCTAGCATTTCTCCGGCGCGAAAAACTCCAGAGGTTTTTTTACCATTAGGTTCTATAAGAACTCCTACGCCATCAGGTCTGCCGTTGCGTAATTCTCCTTCGTAGCGCAGACCATTGCGGAAAATGCAAGTGGCTTTACCATTCAAATCATTACCAAAAAATTGTCCTTCACAGCGAGTTCCGTCTTTAAATTTTAATACACCTTGACCGCGTATTTGTCCAAAGAAAAATTCTCCTTCATAACGAGCTCCATTAGCAAATGTAAATACTCCTTTACCTTGGGGAGTACTGACAATGGCATTAACTTGAGATATTGGTAATGGTTCAAATTCTCCTTCATATACATTACCATCAAAAATTAATTTTCCTTTTATAAATAAGCCATTCCGAAATATTCCTTCGTATCTATTTTCATCTTTAGGAAAAATAAATATTCCGCTACCATTGTAGGTACCATCGCGAAATTGTCCTTCATATCGATTGCCACCAGCATATACAAAAATACCTTGACCTTCTGGTTGACCATTGCGAACATTGCCGACGAAATATTCTCCATCTTTAGATACACATTTTACTGCACCATTGGGAAAGTTACCCCTACATATAAATCGGTCATTATCTAGTAATTTTTGTGCCATAGTTGGGGGAGTATTATTTATATAGCTGATAATATTCATCCCTAATGTAGTTAATAAAATTAATCCGATTTTTTGCCCTTTGTTACCCAAGATGTAATTCCTCCTTTTTTTGCTGATGATATTGTTTATTATGCTTATTTTTCTAGGTATTTGACAATTTTTATTTTGATTATAGTGTAAGTTTTGAGAAATGCCTAGTGTTATTTGTTTTGTTTAATATTAATAATTGTTTTAATATTTTTTTAGGGTGGTTTGGGTTTTATTTTTTTAATTATTTGTTTTTGTATATATATGATTATTTGATGTAAATTTAAAGGAATGGTTTTTATTGATTTGAAATTATGTTAATATAGATTTTGTGGTTTGCTAATCTATTGGTTTTTACAATT
>CAWUOF010000312.1:0-5498 GCA_963923765.1 uncultured bacterium
CCCCTGCCCCTGCCCCCCCCTGCCCTACCTTTCTAACTTAACTAGACCATTCTGTATGGAATGACCCCGGTTTATCAATTCGTTCGTAGGTATGGGCGCCAAAATAATCCCGTTGGGCTTGGGTAAGATTTTGTGGCAGGCGATCGCGGCGATAACTATCGAAATAATCTAAAGAAGCACTAAAAGCCGGCACAGGAACACCTAATTTTGCTGCTACCGATATCACTTCCCGCCATGCATTTTGTCGATCTAAAATCGTTTGTTTAAATTCTGGCGCTAATAGCAAATTAGGCAAATTAGCATCTGCTTGGAAAGCCGCTTTAATCTTATTCAAAAAGCCAGCGCGAATAATACATCCGCCTTTCCAAATTCGGGCAATTTCGCCAAAATTAAGATTATAGGAAAAAGTTTTTGAGGCTGTAGATAACAACGCCATGCCCTGAGCATAGGAACAAATTTTAGAACAGTAGAGAGCATCACGAATCATATTAACAAAAGCTTTCGTGTCTCCCCCATAAGTACCACTCGGACCAGTTAAAATTTTTGATGCTGCTATTCTTTCCTGTTTATAGGAAGACATAATACGACTATTAACAGCAGCCGTAATAGTGGGAATAGAAACACCTAATTCTAAAGCACTTTGTACTGTCCAGCGACCGGTACCTTTTTGCCCAGCCGCATCTAAAATCACATCTACTAAGGCTTTACCAGTATCAGCATCGATGTATTTGAAAATATCGGCAGTAATTTCAATGAGATAGGAATTTAACTCATCAGTTTGATTCCATTCAGCAAAAACTTCGTGAATTTGTTGATCATTCAGACCCAAGGTATTTTTTAACAGGTCATAAGCCTCGGCAATTAGTTGCATATCGCCATATTCAATGCCATTATGTACCATTTTAACATAATGACCGGCACCACCTGGACCGATGTAGGTGACACAAGGACCATCATCTACTTGGGCGGCAATTTTTGTTAAAATTGGTTCTAAATATTCATAGGAACTTTTTGTGCCTCCCGGCATTAAACTAGGACCGTTTAAAGCTCCTTCTTCACCGCCACTAACACCCATGCCAATAAATCTAAAACCTGCCGCTTCTAAATCGCGGGTACGGCGGGCGGTATCATCAGAAAGGGAGTTACCACCATCGATAATAATGTCACCAGTTTCTAACAAAGGTTTAAGTTGTTCGATCGTGGCATCTACGGGAGCGCCAGCTTTTACCATAATCAGGATTTTTCGAGGGCGCTCTAGGGACTCAACAAAATCTTTTAGAGAATAGGCGGCTTTAACGTTTTTACCTTGCGCCCTTGTCGCCATGAAGGTATCAGTTTTTTCCCCTGTACGATTATAAACGGCGATCGGAAAACCATTACGCTCGACATTTAATGCCAGGTTTTCTCCCATCACAGCTAAACCAATCACACCAAAGCTCTGCTTTGTCATAAGAGTAATTGCTCAATTCTCAAGGTTTTAAACATTGTTTCCCATATAGGTTATCCTGAATTTCTGATTTAGTGTTATTAAGAAGATATTAAGACTTGGTAATAGGTCTTTGGGCATAGTGCCTGGGTAGTATGTTTATTATTTGTTACTGAGTTATATAGGAAATATACATAATTTTGATAATTCTATCTAGGGCTATTTTATGTTAATTTTTTGTTAAATTTATATTTTTCATGCTATCAGAATATTTAGTGATATTTGCTGTTGTAATTACTGATATTTTTTAGTGATTAATGGCACAAAATTTAGTGATTATTACAAGTGAATTTATGGATTATAAATAAGCTAAAAGTTAGCGATCGCTTTTTGTGGGTGCATTTTATCATTGCTAACTAAGAGTAAATTTCACAATTATAAAAAACTGTTGTTGCGCTTTAGCGCTCTTCATAGACTAGGCCCAAAAATTATAAATAATGGTAGGGTAAGGTCAGGACAACAACTTTTAGGCGCTGAAGCGCAACAACGGGCGCTGAAGTGCAACAACTTTAAGGCGCTGAAGCGCAACAACGGGCGCTGAAGTGTGACAACGGGCGCTGAAGCGCAACAACGGGCGCTGAAGTGCAACAACTTTAAGGCGCTGAAGCGCAACAACGGGCGCTGAAGCGCAACAACGGGCGCTGAAGTGCAACAACTAAAGTAAAAAGTTTTTTACACTTATGAAAATTATTTTATTAATAGCGATCGCCCTCCCATAATTAATTTACCCCTTCATTCTGAATTCCTGTATAAGCATCAGCAGGAAAAAGCCCTAGCCAGGGGTCAGAACTAGGAGTTAAAAACAATTCTGCATATACTTTCTCATTCAAGCTTTGCACATCATAAAAAGGTGCATCAATTAACCATCCATAAAGTTTTGGTTGCAGTAAATATTCATTACGAACAGTATCTAAAGCCATTGATGATTCAAATTTACGGATAACTGGCATCATAGGATCTTTAGCCGAACCTGGTGCAATATTTCCCTTAGATAAATCCCAAGCTTTCGGGTTTTTCATTCGCATTAAGTTTTGACTATTACTATCGAGACTAGCATCTTTAAGGTGTAATTCCGCTATTTGTGACCAGGCTTTTTCATCGGTGAGATTAGCTAACTTTTCTTGATTCCGAGAAATAGATAGAATAATCGGCATTTCTACCCGCATTTTAGAAATAGCTGCTGTAGCAGCTTGTTGTGCTGTTGGCACTGGGGGAATAGGTGCTAATCCAACAGGTGCAGAAATACCTAATGTAACCAAATCTGCTTGCCAATTAGTTTCAATACTAGCGAGGCGATCGCGATAATATTTACGTAAAAAATCTTGGCGTTGCGAACCTCTTAAACTGCTAGAAATATCATTACCATTTTTATCGGGAAGTTTACTAGCTTCCTTGGCAATTTTTTCGGCTCGTTGTAGATGACTTAAAAAACTTTGCGGCCCGTATAATCCAGGTAAAGCATCAATTATATTACCATCACCATCTAGGATATAATGAATACTATTACCAGTGATAGTACGTTCTAATTTACGACCGTTACCAAAATCAATGGTAAGTTTAGGAGCAGGGCGAACAGTTTGCCAATGGAGAATATAGCGATCGCGCAATAGTTTAGAAATTTCTGCATTTGAATATAATGCCACGCGGAAAAACCGACTATTAGCACAACTAAATTCTTCATTTAATTTACCTAACAAACGCAAAGAAAGAATAGGTTTACCACTAGCTTTGGCTGCCGCCTTTGCTTGTTCAAAATCGGTGTACCAATATAATTGAGAAGCATTACAATCGCGCTGTTGACAAATAGTATCTAATGCCGTATTGTATCGTTCCCAAGTGATACTATTAGATTTAGGTTTACGGCGCAATTCATCATCATAAGTTTTCACTAAAGCTGGAATACCTTTAGGCCCTTGTGCCCGTAAAGCCGCAATAGCAGGGGCAGACTCAGAGGTATTATCAGACAAAGCTTGACGAGAAAGAGACTCTAAAGAAGTTTCAGCATAAACAGGCAGGCTAAAACTAAACCCTATACCTCCGATCGCCATTGCCAAAATTAAACTTTGATAATTCATGTAAAATTTACCTACCTTAATTATTACCGTTGTGGGAAAACTGGCCACTTTATCCAAATACTAGCAATCTAAAAAGCTTTTCGTCAGTACACTTTTTTTAACAAAAAGTTAAAATTATTCTTGGCATCAAGCCCCGCATATAAAACGCGATGGAAATTCCAAAAAATAGAACATATCAGCAGTAAATTATAAATTAGTCAAAAAATCTTACACAGGGCGGAGATCATTATTATGCTTGCATATATTTTGGCATTAGCAGTAGGTCTTGGTAGCTTTATTATTTATATGGCTGCTTTCTTTTTCCCAGAAGTGCATCGCAAAGGAGATTTTATTTGGAGTGGAATAGGGCTATTTTATGCCTTAGTTTTATGGTTTTGTGCTGGTAGAATAACAGGCGCGGTATTATTGGGACAAACTGCCAGTGTTGCGTTACTAGGTTGGTTTGGTTGGCAAACTTTGACCCTTAGACGCCAACTTACACCGAAGGAATTGCAAACAGCAGTAGCTACAGATGAAGCAATTACCGAAAAATCTACCGGAATTTTATCTAAGTTTACAGGTAAATTAACTGGTTTGGTGAAAAAAAGCCCAGCTAAAACTAAGGAAAAAACCCAAGATGTTACTCAACCTGTAACACCTCCGGAAACAGTAACTAATTTACAGCCAGAAACTACATCAACTGCGGCAATAGAAACAACAACTCCGGTGGATAATGCAGCCGAAGTTAAACAACCTGAAGTTAAGGAAATAGTTAATACTCCTGTGGAAACAGCAGCAACTATTCCCGCCTCAACTATTCCGGCTATAACTCCACCTATAGAAAAGGTGGAAACTGTAACAGAAATAAAAGCAGATATACCAGAAGTAAAAGAGGTAAAAGCAGATATACCAGAAGTAAAAGAGGTACAAGATGTACAAGAAGTACAAGAGGTACAAGAGGCGATCGCCGACTCAATTACTACTCCTACAGATGATTTTGGTTTAGAAGACGATACAGAATTTAGCGAAAAAACTCCTCCTGCACCAATACCAACCAAAGATAAACTATCAACTCCAAAGAAACCCATTGATACTAAGAAAATATTAGCGCCTTTAACGGGGGTATTTGCTGGAATTCAAGGATTAATTCGCGGTAAAAAAGATAAAAATAAGGTAGAAGAAATAAAACCAAAACCCCCAGAAACAGTAGTTACAGATAAACCTCAATCAGAAGCAGTTATTCCGACACCGGAATTAACACCAGATGAAGAAACCGTTTTAGAAGAAGAAACCAATTTACTAGAAAGTGAAGGAGAAACCACAGATATCACCATAAAACCAATAGAAAACCTAGAAAAAGAACAGTTAATTACTCCCCTAGAAACTGCCCCAGTGCAGGAAATAATCGAAGAAATAATTACCGATGAAACTATAAGCGCATCTATTACGAATACCACAGAAACAACGGGAGTAATAATTGAGGAAATAACAATAGAAGTTGTAGATGTTACATCGGAAACAATAACAGAAACAACAGAAACAACAACATCATTACAAAATACTTATAATTCGGGTATAGAATTAGGAGAAGAGGTAGGAGAAAAAACACCGGAATTAACCGCAGAAATTATTGAAACAGAAACCACAATAGCAACAGGTGTAGCAGAAGATAGTATCAAGGAACCTGCCCCAGAAGCTATTACTGAAAACGCATCATCTACGCCAGAAAATCCACCCCAATTAATACGCCCGAAAAAACCTGATATTGCCTTAGTAGAAGCCGCAAGACAATCTACGGAAGCTTTATCTATGCCAAAACCGACTGATGATATATTACCACCATCACCAGAAGACAAATAATTAGGAAGTTAAGTTTATAGGCGCGATCGCTGCTGAAATTTTATAGTTAATTAACAGGCGATCGTGCTTTTTCTATTGAAAAACACGACAATAAAACC
>CAWUOF010000313.1:0-5474 GCA_963923765.1 uncultured bacterium
AAACTTGGTGAATGGCGCTATTTAACTACTGCGGAACTAGAAAATTTAAAATCTGTTTGTAGTAAGGGCTTTAGTCCTCCTCCCGCTTCAGGCCAAAAAACCAAAGCCCCCACTACAAACAAGTTACATTTTCCAAAAAGAAATTAATAGCTACTTAGAGTTTACTTAGCGGTAGCTAGGTTGTCTGTGCTGCCGCGAGCACGTCCACCAGTAAGGGTATTAAACAGCAACATACCAATAGCTTTGATCAAATTGCCTTCTAATTCGTTAAACATTTTCATGTTCATACCAAAAGCCGCATTTGCCTCTTCTACTATCCGTTCGGCTGTAGCATCATCAATTGGTAGATCATTCATCGCTTGACGATAGATATTTTTAAATTCTTTCTCATCCGCGATATCTTGGAATTCGTAGAAAGCAGTACCTTCACCTTGCAAATTCATAGCCCGTTGCGCGATACCTTTGAGAATTTGTCCACCAGATAAATCTCCCAGGTAGCGGGTGTAGGAATGGGCAATCAAAAATTCCGGGTTATTATTAGAAATTTCCCGAATTCTTTGCACATAAGCTTCTCCGGCGGCGGAAAGTTTTACTTCATCACGCCAGTTGCTACCATAGTAAAAGGCTAAATCTTGCTCTAGGTTCCGTTTGCGATTTAGTTGGGGAAAATAGATTTTTGATATCAGTGGGTGATTCTGGTGACGTTCCATTTCTTCTTCGATCGCTGAGTAGACGAAGTAGAGATTACCTACCAGCTTTTGATAAGAAGATTTTTCAACAACGCCTTTTAAGAAACACTTGACAAAACCGACGTTTTCTGCCATCGTGTGAGACTTTTTGGTGCCTTCACGCAACTTTTTGGCTAAATTACTGCTCATGCTAAATTTCCGCGTCTAAGGTGCAGGGTATTAATAAGGTATTTGGCTTTTCAGCCATACCTTCTTAGATTAAATCTATTTGCTTAGAACTGGTGTTAAGAATTATTAAGTTCAGTAACAGCTAAATATACTTACTATGGGCCGAATAAGGTTGTTCTTACCTTTGGTTGATTAGTTTACAGAATTTTATCAATTCATTCTAAGTCTTAATCTCTAGTCCAGTCGATGCTTTCGGCAACTTCTAGGGATATAGATGGATTTTCTTCTGGCACATTTACTGATACACCTTTACTAATTGCCCATTCTTTTATGGATATTATAGGTTTTTTAGTATGGTTATGATGACAGATCAGATTTTGCTGAAAAACGGTTTCTTCCTGATGCATTCTTTCTGGAATAATCACATTTTCATATAAATCATCTAAAAGTTCTTGGGATAACCAGCCTCTAGCTATGACAATTTCTGAAAATCGCATACTAGTAGCTTTTTGATCATATCTTGCTACCATTACTTGTGATGCTGTAATTATACCTGCTTCTAGTAAATATACTGCTAGTTGTTTACAGCCAATAGGTGCGTAGGTTTTATCGTGTCTTGATTTTACCTCAGTGATAGTTGCCATAATATTTCCCTTCCCAGCTATAATATAATTTGATACTTCCTATCCGTATAGGTAGGAAATAACTCACCTAAATTCAACTAATTTAGCTAGTCAAGCTTTTAGCTAATCCTTATTTCGCCTTATTGTTTATTCACCTATAGGTTATTTAGCTATAGCACGTTGATAGATAGCCACCTGATATGATTTATTTTTATCCGCGCCCATATCAAATACCAATATTTAGACGTGAGAGCATTTTTTTATAAATTATTTAGACGCGCTATAGTAGAGGCAGAATGTTTCTATATATTTAATATTTTGCCACAGATACTTAAATTTTATTATTATCGTTTAAAAAAGTTAATATTTCTGGAGACAAAAAATCTAATTATAAAAAAAATATAAAAATCTCTAGTAAAAGGCTGGTAAGCTGCTTGGTGTTACAAGAAAAATTTTAAGGTGCATCAATAAATAACCTAATCGACAAAAATTTGTTAGTTTGACACACCCTACAATAGCACCATAGAAGATCAGAATTTAAATTTTATAACAGACAACTATTTTTCCATAGGTCTTAAGGGGGGTAATTTGCGGTGGCGGCGATCGGGACGAAATTCTAAACCAAAAACTTTATAATCAGAAGGGCTTAATACTCGAAATCGATTAAAAGTAATCGATCGACTACCATCTTGACTAGTAACGAGGGAGGAGTTTTGACTGGGATTACCTCCTAACCAAATAAATGCTTCTCTAACTGTCATCCAATTATCTATAATAGATGTTTCTGTTGATTTATTAATAACTGGTGTTTTAGTTTTAGTAGTTTTTGCCTGAGATTGAGGAGACTTACGAGGAGATGATTTAATGTTGCTTAGGTTTTTTTCTAGTAAAGTATTATTTTGACTGTTATGGGTAATATTAGAATTATCAGAAAGAGAAAATTTTGGGTTTGATTTAGTTTGTTTTCTGGATAAAATCTGCAAGTTTTCTCCTAAAAAAAATTCTAAATTAGCAACTTGTTTTTCTACTAGGGCTGTGACGCGATCGCTTAAATTATTATTTTCTGAGAATGGGGCTGTATTTGTTGTCAAACCAAAGAATTTTTCCAGAGTTTCTACTAACAATGTATTGCGAGTGCTGCCGGTGGCGGCTACTTTAGCATCGATCGCTGTTAATAATGCGTCTGGCAATTGTAATGAAATAGATTTTTCTGACATTTTCTGATTTTTTTGATGAGGTTTATTTACTATCAATTGTGGTAAAGAAATTTATCACCTTGCATACCTTTGTTTTCAATAATAAAAATGGTGGTATGATTTTGGTTTTACCACTTGTTAATGATGTGCGATCGCCCTTGTATTTCAAGTTACGCACCCATCTCAAAATGCATAGTTTAGCTTAAATTGTACAAATTATACTTAAAAGTATAATAAATCTGATTTTTTTGTTATTGATTTTTTTGCTAAAAATTTTCAGCATAGCAGACATATAATAGCTGACTTTACCTGGTTTTTCACAATTTTTTAAGAAAATAGTTATTAGTGATCGAAGTAACAGTATCATAAACTCTCTTACCCTTATCGTACTTTACTAAAACTTTATATAATTGCTATTTACTTCATCAAAGCTTTAATTTTTATAATCATAAATTTTTATTTATGAAAGTAAAAAATATAATAAAGTCTTTCAGGAAATTATATTAAATAATTAAGAAAAAATAATTATTGAGTAAAAAAGCTTTATTACAGCACTCTAAGGCTGTCTTCATCCCTGGTAAATCACAAAAAATGTCAGATATCAACCATCATTAAAATTACAACTAAGTTGAATATAAAAATTTAGTGACTGCAAATCATAATAAATTAAAATCCCTAAAATTATAGTCTAATATAGCAAAAATTTTTCCCGAAAAATAGGTGATTTAATGTGGACTTTAAGATAGATAAATTAATCTTATTACCAATAGATAAATCAGTTAAAATCGCCCTATATTAATTACATAATGGGCGATTTATTCAGGAAATATTAGAATTTTAATCTTTCCAACGGCGTTGCAGTTGTTTTAAAGATTGATAAATTTCTGGTAAACGATTGTAAATAGCAGCCGTTTTTAGAAATATTTTATGGGGAATAGCCGGCATACCACTAACAATTTCACCTGGGGGAACATCATTATGAATACCAGCTTTAGCAGAGGCGATCGCACCATCACCAATTTTTACTTGATTAGCAATTCCCACATTACCCGCCAAAATAACATTATTACCTAATTCCACACCACCAGCCAAACCTACCAAACCAGAAAGGGCGCAATTTTTACCAATCTTGCAACCGTGACCAATTTGTACTAAATTATCTATTTTAGTATTCTCACCAATACGAGTTTCTCCCGTTGCTGGTCGATCGATACAACTATTACAACCGACTTCAACCCCATCTTCTAAAACCACATTACCAGATTGTTCCATTTTAAACCAACCCTGTTTAGTAGGAACAAAACCAAAACCTTCAGAGCCAATTACAGCACCACTATTAATAACACAATTTTTCCCAATTATCGATCTTTCGTGAATAGTACAATTTGCGTGTAAAATAGAACCATCACCTATTGTCACTTCTGGATAAATTACCACATTGGGATGAATACAAACATTATGACCAATTTTAGCTTTTCCGTGAATAACTACATGGGCACCAATATAGACATTTTCCCCAATTTCTGCTAAATCATCTATAACTGCTGTAGCATGAATAGCTGAAGTAGGGCGAAAAGGTTGATAAAATAGGGCGATCGTCTGAGCAAATAATAAACGCGGATCGGCACAAGCTATCCAGGCAATACCGCGATCGGTAGCTAATTGCTGTAATGTCTCATTTTTTGGCAAAATCAAAGCACTGGCATTAGTAGTATTAACATAACTAGCAAATTTCCCACCTTCTATATAACTCAGCTTATTCTTTTCTGCTTCGCTAACTGGTGCCACTCCGCTAATTTCTGGATCGATATTAACAGAAGTAAGCATATTATCAGCAGTGGTATTGAGTTTTTGGACTATTTCACTAAATTTCATAATTACAACATGGGGTTAATGAGATTAGGTATAGGAAAAACCATAATTGAATTATTTGAATTTATTCCTACCCTTACAAATAATTATAAACTGAATCATGGTAAATAATAATGCTGTATTTCTGCAATTAATAAAAAATAGTATTTTAATGGAAATATATATAATTTTGATTCATAGTCATTTAGGTTCTAGCCTTGCCTGTTTCTTGATATAATTTTATCCATTTATTTACTGTATCTTTATTCACTAAAAATCTTTTATCTACTGCTATAATTGAAGTTTTGCCTATAGCAAGCAATTACTCTTTCTCGTAATGAACGTAGATATATGGTCATAAATTATCTGTTTTTATTTTTCTAAACTTCGTCTATCATTATACTGCAAATTGCTCAGATATAGAAAACCCTTTCAAATAACAAACTCCCGATAACGGGAATGAAACGCAAAGTCTTGGTGGAGGTTTGATATCTTTTATTCCCTTTCAAATAACCAACTCTCGGCAAGGAGACTGAAACAAGAGTGTGTGAAATAAATAACATATTATTTTGCCTAATGTCTACTCCTAATTGAAAATAACAACATATAAATAAAATCAACAATAATAATTTTTCTAACTTGTTACCAAAATAATTAATCATTTGTAATGTCATACCAATATAAAAAATAAAACAAACGATCGCATTTTTACAATAGTATCCATATCATTATGACAACATGATCAAGGGTAATAAAACAAGCGATCGCATTATATCAAAAATTTTATATTTATTGAATTTTATATAAAACAAACGTATATATAAAAAAGCGATCGTACTAGACAAACAAATAATTTAAATGTATAATAATTAATCAATACATACCTCACTTATTTAAGTAATCAAAAAATCGTGGCCTACGATAACACCTGTAAATATCTAGCGGAA
>CAWUOF010000314.1:0-5473 GCA_963923765.1 uncultured bacterium
CCGTAAAGATAACACTAACTGTAAATTGTAGGGTGCGTCAGACCAAATATTTAATTTATATAATTACAGCTTAAAAATCTGACCTTAAAATTAAATTGTAGGGTGCGTCAGACCAAATATTTAATCTATATAATTACAGCTTAAAAATCTGACCTTAAAATTAAATGGTAGGGTGCGTCAGACCAAATATTTAATCTATATAATTACAGCTTAAAAATCTGACGCACCCTACTAATATTGATAATTGAGATACTTATATCTTATGATTTACCATCCCCAAGTACCAGGCTCTCCCTTAAACGGGCCAACAATATCCGATGTAATCCATCCCCCATAAAAATCACCTGCTTGGGGTTTTACTAACTCATCATTGACATAACAAGCATCCATTAAACTAGCATTAAAACCATAATATTCTTGCAGAGATACAAAATTAGCTGTAGTAGTAAAATATCGCCAAGCAGCATATTTTATATGCTTATCACCGATGCTAATATCATAATATTGATAGCCACCTTTCCATTCACACAATCCTTTTTTCTGTGTAGCTATCAAATATTCTAGTTTAATGTCTTCAGAAGGAAAATAATATACAGGAGGATGACTTGTTTCTAAGACTCTTTTACCCTTGGTAGTTTCTGCTAAAATAATCCCATTACAAATTACTTTTAGGTGTTTATTAGTATCTTGTAAAATGGCAGGGCGAGGATAATCCCATACGGATTCTTGACCGGGTTTTGGGGGAATTGGATTAGGTCTCATCATGTTTTAGGCTTTTATTATTTTGGAGTTATTGGATAATTGCCTAATAATTATGAGGATAAATTCAAAAAGTAACCTCTAAAAATCTAGTTATTGAATTTATCCCTAAAAATTACTAGGGGTGTTTACCATTAAGAATCTTGTTGATTTTGCAATCTTTCTAATTCTGCACGCATCGCTGCAATTTGGGCGGTAAGTTCCTGCAAATCTTCTTTAATATTTGCTGGTGTTTCCGATGTGGTAGCACTAATATCAATGATATCAATATTATTAGTGTCACCATCAGAAGAAGTGTATTGATTTTGTTGATTTTGTCTTTGTTTCCACATTTTATCAACAAAATTCCGGGCTTCTTGTTCAGTTATTTCTCCTTTTTCTGCCCAAATTTGTGCTAATTCATTAAATTCTGCACCTAGTTTAGAAAAGTTTTCATCCCGTTTTTGAGGATCTTGCAGTACTTCGATGAGGGAAGTAGTAGCGCCCAAGGTAACGTGAAATCCTTTTTGTAGTATCTGGATAAAATTATCGGAGTTCATCGCGATTCAAATTTTAAATCTTAGTTGGTAAATGGATATTTTTCAGACTTGACTACTAATAGTTTATTTTTTCACTTCCCATTCTTTAATGCGCCATTGTCCATTTTGACGTACTAAGGAATAGATAAGTTTTAGCTGCTTATCATTTTGGGTATAAGATAGTTTATCTCCTTCATAAAATTCTGTAGTTTCGCTAACTACAGCTTCTACTTTAGCTCGATCGCTATCTTTTTCATTAGTAGTAACAGAGTTAACACTCACATTGTGGTCATATTTACGATAAAAACCAGGTTTTTTCGATTCTTCTGCTATTTTTTGCCATTCACTGAGGGCAGGTTCGATTAAAATATCTTTTAATCGTTCAATTTTATGTTCTTTTCCGAAAACTTCCGCTTTTACAGATAACCAACTTTGAATTAATTCTTTAGAGGTTGTTTCTGTAAGTAAGTTATTATTACTAATAGGAGTAATTTCGGTCGGTGTAGGAATGTTAATAACGGCTTGATCGAGGTAAATTCCTGGTAATTCTGCTGCTAATTTTGGTTCAGATACTCCGGAAAACCCATTTACTATCCATCCCAAGGTTTTACTTGCTATCAAACCAATTATACCAATACTGACTAAACCAATTACAGCTAAAATAATTAGTCGTGATGTTTGATTATTTTTCAGGGCGGGTAATAAGTTTTCTAAGCTATTATTTACCTGCTGTATTATATTTGCTCCCGATCGCCCTGTTCCTACTCTTTGGGCAAAAGCCGCCCCTTTTATTTCTCCTTGGCTTTCTTCTTGATCGGGGTTATTTTCTTCGCCTCTTTGTCGCTGCGATCGATAATTTTGGTTATATATATCATCCCCTTCATTTTCTCCGTTTAGCCTTTCCCTCGACGCTATTCTTTGCGCTCGTGGTGGTAATGTAGAAATACTGGGAGGATTCGGACTACCTAAATTAGAAATCAAGCTATTAGTAGTATTTTGAAATTTTGTTAAATTCCAACCACCATTACTTGTAGCTTCTCCTGCTGGTGGTAAACTTACACCCCCACTATTACGCTGTTGTTTTTGTTGTACAGGCACCCATTGATTTGCATTCTCCTCTTCCATTGGTAATTTTTCTAAGTACGCCTGTACTTTCATATCAGCAAAATAATCTTTTAAAGATGCTGTTTTATTTACTAAATCTCGGAAATACGGAAAAACTTCTCCTTGTAGCCATCTTTCTCCATACAAACACAATCCGGGCAGTAAATCTGGGGAATCTTCCGAATGTTCTCTAATAAATTCCAAAGGTTCGTATTCTTGACTAAGTTCTAAAGCTTGGGAAGCTTCTTCTGTTTGCCCCAATAGCATCGAACATATCGCCACTTCTAAATGTACATCTTGATGCCTACCTAAACGCATTAGCATTAATTTTGCGCGATGTACTAGCTCTGGTTGACTATAGGCAAATCCTTGTGCTAAAAGTGCATAAACTGCTAGATAAGTTGCTACTGCTGAAGGGCGACGTGCTTCTACTTCAAATAAATTTTGTTGTTCTAAGGCTGTTAAATGACTGCGTAACTGTTGAATAAAGCGGAGAAAGTCATCTGTACTTAACCCAGAACCGTCGGCTTTATTGCCATCTATTCCGCCTCTTTCTTGCAGCATATCCCGCAATAATTGTAACCCTTTGCGGCGATCGCTGGGATTATTTTGCTCATTGGCAAGTAATTCTAATATCCGATAAGGACGTAATCTTAATATATCCGATTGCATTTCACCTCTGACACTGGCAAATAAGCCTTCTCTTAGTAATACAGCTTGCCCTGCTTCTAAAGACCCAGCCGCATTTTCATATTGTCCTTGTTGCCATTGTTCCCGACCTAATTCTAAATAAGCCAGGGCTACTGTTAACACTATATCTGAGCGAATAATATGGGGATCTTCTATTTTTTCTGGTTTTAAATTAATACTGCTATTTAGATATGATCTACCTAATTTTAAAACTAATTCATATTCTCCTAATTCTTGCAGTATTAATAATACTCCCACAAATTGATCATCTTCTATTTCTATACTGGGAGTATGGGGGTCGTTATCTTCCTCTTTAGTTTCTTGGGTCTCCTCGTCATTTTCTGATGTTTCGTTAGTAATATCCAAATAAGACTTAGCCAAAAAACTTGTATCGTAGTTTTGGCGTTGTTGTTGGTCAGATAGAATACTATAAGCTTCATCGAGCAGTTTTTTGCGGGAACCGATCGCCACACTGGAATAACCCGCCCTTGGAAGTTGCAAGGTACGATCGCGATGCCCCTGCACTAACTGTTCGGCAGTGGCTTGTATTGGCAGACCAAGTATCCGGTAATAATCGAGCGGGATTCGCACGGTCCACTTCCCCAGCAGCGAGCAACTAAGTTAATACATAATAGCGGATGTTTACACCCAGGTTTTTTATCCTAACATTTTTTGGCGCTAGGATAGGGGCTATTTATCCTCTAGGAAAAAACGCACCTATATTATATTATCATTATTTTTATGCCTAGAATTTACCAGATAATTAGGCAAATTTTTGCTATATAATGCTTTTAGCTAATTTTATATGCTAATTGTCCCTAGTAAATTATATCGGTCAAGCTGAAATACCTAAATACTTAATTAGGAAAAATTAGCAATTATATTGCTGTAATAGTGAATAAGTACCACCAAAATTAATTATATATTTGGTAGGGTGTGTCAGAAACCCCTGATGATCAAGCTTAAATCTTGGGTCATAATCACCCTATACATTAATTATTAAAGGGACAAGACCGAGGTACTTAGAAATTCCGGCAATATGGACCAGCAGTGATTTTTGTAGTAGTGCTGGTAATGTATCTAATGAAACAAAAAGTTTATTTCTAACCAAAGCAGAAGATAAACTGTACCCTTGATCCGCTACCTATTCATACACCGAAAAGGAGTGAAGTTTCTACTCCTAGCACTGTAAACAATAATATTTGGAGCGCAGGGCTGCCGAGTTGTCAACACTTGGCATAGCGGTGAGTATGTCAATGTATATAAATTAATCTCAGTTGCAAACAAATGATTCCAGAAAGAACCTTACCAGTTTTTCATTCCGATACTGTGAAAATTACTAAACAAGAAGGTCTGCGCCTATACGAAGATATGGTTTTAGGCCGTCTATTTGAGGATAAATGCGCCGAAATGTACTATCGGGGCAAAATGTTCGGCTTTGTTCACTTATACAACGGTCAAGAAGCTGTTTCCTCTGGCATTGTTAAGGCGATGCGCCTTGATGATGATTATGTTTGTAGTACCTATCGTGACCATGTACACGCTTTAAGCGCTGGTGTTACCGCTAGGGAGGTAATGGCAGAGTTATTTGGTAAGGAAACTGGATGCTCTAAGGGGCGGGGCGGCTCTATGCATCTTTTTTCGTCTCAACATCGCCTATTAGGGGGCTATGCTTTTGTGTCAGAAGGCATACCTGTAGCTAGTGGTGTGGCTTTACAAATTAAATACCGCCGCGAAGTTATGAAAGATCCTAAGGCTGACCAAGTTGTAGCTTGTTTCTTTGGGGATGGGGCGGCTAATAATGGTCAATTTTTCGAGTGCTTAAATATGGCTACTCTGTGGAAATTGCCGATAATTTTTGTGGTGGAAAATAATAAATGGGCGATCGGTATGGCGCACGATCGCGCTACCTCTGTTCCCGAAATTTATCAAAAGGGTGCTGCTTTTGGAATGCCGGGATATGAAGTAGACGGGATGGATGTGTTGGCTGTTTATACCCGCGCCCAGGAAGCTGTCGCCCGCGCTCGGGCTGGTGAAGGCCCAACTTTAATCGAGGCTTTGACCTATCGCTTCCGAGGTCACTCCCTGGCTGACCCTGATGAGTTGCGATCGAAGACAGAAAAGGATTTTTGGTTAACTCGTGACCCAATTCATAAGCTGGCTAATTATCTCACTGATAAAAAATTAGCCTCAGCTAAGGAATTAAAGGCGATCGATAAGAAAATTCAAGAAGTTGTTGATGATGCTGTTCAATTCGCCGAAACTAGCCCCGAACCAGATCCTCAAGATCTTTATCGCTATGTTTTTGCTGAAGATGAATAATTAAATTTTGGATTTTGGATTTTGGATTTTTGACTGCAAAAATCCTTATATCCAAAATTCTTTTTATTTCTAAAATAAAT
>CAWUOF010000315.1:0-5467 GCA_963923765.1 uncultured bacterium
AGAGGTCTCGTGGGCTCGGAGATGTGTATAAGAGACAGGTATTTTAATGGGGATGAATAGGTAACTGTAGGGTAAAACAGGTTTTTCTGTTTATAATTGTAACCTCGATCGATCCGCCTAAATGATTAGCTAATCTTTTGACAAGTGCTAATCCTAAACCTGTGCCTCCTTGTTTCCAGCGATCGCTACAGGGAATGCGATAAAATTTATCAAAAATTTTCGGGATTTCATCGGTAGGAATTTCGACTCCGGAATTAGTAACACTAATCTCAATATTGTCGCCATTAGTTTTAGCCGCAACAGTAATTTCTTCCCCAGTAGGAGTATGTTTGCAGGCATTGGTAAGTAATTCAGTTAAAATTCTTTCGACACTAAAGGTATTAGAAAATAGTAAGGGTAAATTAGGGGATAATTCCAGATGTAAAGATAGATTTTCTTGGCGAGTGCGATCGATAAAAGGTTCTATGATATGAGGCAACCAAGTCGGTAATTCTAAAGCTGCGATAGTTAAAGGTTGTTCTCCGGCTTCTAATTGTTGTAGTGTTAGTAAATCGTTAATTAGTTTAATTTCTTGTTCACATTCTGTTTGCAAAATATCTAAATATTTAACAATAGTTTTGTATTTATCTCGAAAGGGGCCTTGACGATTTATTAATAATTGAATCATAGTTAATCCAGTTTTAATGGTAGCGATGGGGGTTCTTAATTCATGGGAAACAGTGGCGAGAAAGTCGTCTTTAAGTTGATTGAGTTTTTCTAATTCAGCTACATGGGCTTGAGATTCTTGGTAAAGTCTAGCTTGTCGAATGGCGATCGCGCATTGATTTGCTACCTGTTGTACCAGGCGAATTTCTGACTCATTTAATACTCTTTCTACTGAATTAACTAACCATAAATCTCCAACAGTATCATCACCATTCATCATCGGACAAGCTAACATGGCGACAGGGCCTCGTTTGGGATTAGGTGTGAGGGAACAAAATTGAAAATACTTGCCTTGTTTAAGTTGTTGATAAATTTCGGAAAATTTACTAATTTCAATTATTCGACCTTTGTAGCCAGCTAAATCTGTAGTATATTCATATTCAACTACAGAAATATTGCGATCGTGATTATACAAGGCGGCATTACAACAACTTGCGCCCAGGGCTAATACTAATTCTTGTACTGCGGTTTGCAAAATTTGTTTTTCGTCCAGGCGATCGCGAACTTTATCTGTTATTCTTTTTAAAAGTGCTTCAAATTTTAAGGCTTGTTGTAATTGAATTGTACTAGCTTGCAGCTGATATGTCCGTTCTTCTACTTGATGCTCTAAATGAATGTTGAGATTTTGTAATTGTTCAAATAAAGTAGATTGTTGAATGGCGATAGCTAATTGAGTTGCTAACCGTGCCATTAAGTCAATTTCTACCTGTTGCCATCGGCGTGGAGACGAGCAGTTATGAGCAATTAATAAACCCCACAATTGATTACCTTGTAAAAGTAATACTACTAAGTAAGCTTTTACTTGTAATTTGGCCAAAAACTCTAAATGGCATTCTTGTAAATTAGCAGTGTTAACATTTTCTATAGATGCTATTTGCGATTTTTGATATTTTTGATGATACATTTCTACACAATAACTATCTGTTACCTGCATACCTAACATGGGTATGTAATCATCAGCAACAGATTCTTCTATTACTGTTCCACTGCCGTTGGCATGAAAGCGATAAATTAATACTCGATCGGTTGCCAAAAAATCCCTTACTTCGGCAACAGCAGTATGCAGAATATCTTTAAGATTTAAAGACTGACGAATACGTTCTAACATAACATTCATCAGCCGTTCTCTTTCTGTTTGATATTTTAATTCTGCTGCTGCTTTACTTGCTTGTAACAAACGGCGTAAACGTTGGCGAAGTACAGGCCAGCGAATAGGTTTAGTAATATAATCAGTGGCACCTGCGGCAAAGGCATTATCTACAGATTCAGAATTTTCTAAAGCCGTAATCATTAAAATAGGAATATTACTAGTTGCTGGCAATTCACTCAGTCGCTGACAGCAAGTAAAGCCATCCATAACTGGCATCATTGCATCTAATAAAATCAAGTCTGGACGTACTTGTTTACAAGCTTGTAAACACTTTTTTCCATTGTCTGCTTCTATTACTTGATAGCCTTCTATTTCTATTGCATGACGCAACATTTTTCTAATCAGTTCATCATCATCTGCTACCAAAATTAATGCAGAATTTTCTGGGGTTTCTGTATAGGGACTCACATTAGACATTTGTGGTAGTTGACTAGCAATCATTTTGGGGCCAAATTTTCCTAGCTACCTTTTTATTTTTCCCCTTTTGGCTGCGCTACTAACTTAAAAATATTAAAATATTATCATTATATTGATAAAACTTAAGGCAGAGGCAACAGTAAACATAGAAAGGGTAATGGGGAACATAGAATATAGATAAGCAATTGATAATTTTAGCAGAAAAATAGATTTTAATTTTGATTTTAAGAGATATCTATTTATATTTCTATAATTAACCCTAAGTATTTACCAGGGAATATAACTATTTAAAAATGATCCATCCCTGAAAATGGAGGTAAAATCTATAATAGACATCTCGTAAAAAATTTATTGTTGTACCATAAATCAGCCATTTTCGCCTGGTATTTCTTGTCCTTCCCATGCGATCGACTGCTAGTATATGTAATAATTAAATTTAATATTCAATAGATGGTGATAAATATTAAATTTAATCTTTAACTTGCAAAATTTCCTCAATCAGAAGGCGATCTCCTGGGCTGCTTTCTGTCATCAAAATAGACTTTAAATTGATGGTATTTTTATTATTAAAAAACAACTTACCATTAGCATCAAAATCAAAGTCTTTACCAATTAAAAACCCTTTACTAACAAGTTTTTTAGATGCAAGTTTTCTGGCCATAGTTGGTAGGGATATTTCTGGTTCTAAATGGGAATAATTGCGTAAAATACCTCGACAGCCATCCGGGTCTGTTTCTGCCATTAAATAAATAGCATTTTTTAATACTTCCTCAATGCATTTAGAATTAGGCAACCCCGCTAAAAAATCTTTGAGAAAGTGAACTAATTCCATTTTTTGAGTTTTAAAAACATCTACTGCTAACTCAATATATAATTCGTATATATGACAGATCAACATATTTAAGGTTTGGTTGTGATTAATAAATAGGTGTAGTGTAGATAGTTAAATCAGTATAATAAAGAGAGGGAAAAATTAAATAAAAATAAAACCATTCCAAATAAATTTCTCTTAGCTAATTAGTTTTCATGGTAACTGATTATCTATCTGAATTTATTTTTAGAATAATAAATAAATGTGAATATTTTGTGAATTTGAGGTAATATCGAAAAAATTTTATGATAATTTTATTGTTTAAGTAATTGTAGGGTAATTGTACGGGGAAATGATCGGCAATGCTAGGAAAAAACCGGGCACTGCTAATACTAGCCCACAATATACAGCAGACAACAGGAAACAGGGAGCGAAGGGCAGTAACTACAGTCTGTTAATGTATTTTTTCTCTATACCTAATCAACTTACAATAATTTATACCCATTGCCAAAATAAGGTAATCAAATGAAACGCACACTAAAGCTTGGTCAAATGACCCAACTAGGATTAGGAACTATTATACTAATGATGATAGGTATTAGTATAGCGTATAAACTCAGCAACAATTTTTTATTATCAACAATAAACTGGGTGAATCATACCCATGAAGTCAAAAACAAACTAATTACTGTAGAAAAAATCTTAGTGGATGCTGAAACAGGAGAGAGGGGATTTATTTTTACTGGTAATCAAGAATTTTTAGAACCTTATAATAATTCTCTAAAACTTATTAAAGTACAAATTAATGAACTTAAAGAATTAATGAAAGACAATTCTAAACAGATAGAGCATATTCAACAACTGGAAGTAATAATTCAGCAGAAAATAAACATTATGGCTAGAATTATCAACATGAAAAAATCAGGCAAAGAAATAACTCTTAAAAAAACATTTATTCTTAATCAAGGCAAGCAAAAAATGGATGAAGTTAGAATTAAAATAAAAACAATGATAGAAATAGAAAATGTATTAATGCAGGCTAGAGAAACTGATGTAAACAAAGCAGAGTTAATAACTAATATTATTGTTATAATAGGCACATCGATTACTTTAATACTAGCAATATTTTATTTAATAATTATTAGTCAAAAAATTATCCTTCCAATTGAAAAAGTAACCGATATTTTATCTACTTCTTCTGCGGAAATTAGTGCTGCTATAGAACAACAAGAACGCATTACATCTGGACAAGCAAGCTCCATAAATCAAATTACAACAACAATGGATGAATTAAACTCTTCCGCCCGAAACTCTGCGGAAAAAGCAGAGTCAGTAGCACTGGCAGTTCGCCAAGCTTTAAATGTAGTTGAAAGCGGAAATCAAACCGTAGATAGAACTCAAGAAAGTATGACAATTATCAAAGAGAAAGTGAATACAAATACTAATCAAATTATGCGTTTAAGTCAACAAAATAACCAGATAGGTAATGTTATTGGTTTAGTTAGTGATTTAGCTAATCAAACTAATATGTTAGCTTTAAATGCATCGGTAGAAGCTGTGCGGGCAGGAGAGCATGGTAAGGGTTTTGGTGTAGTCGCTGCTGAGATTCGCAAACTAGCAGAACAAAGTAAAAAATCTGCGGAAAGAATTAATAATATTGTTGCGGATATTCAAAATATAATCAATCCGATAGTAATTGCAACTCAGGAAACTGAAAAAACAGTATATGAAGGTATAGAAATTACTAGAGAAACGGCAGAAGCTTTTCTGGGTGTAGCTAATGAAATTAATAATATTGTTGTTAGTTCTCAGCAAATTTCTTTAACAGCTAAACAACAATCTATAGCTATTAATCAGGTGGTAGAAGCGATGAATAATCTTAATCAAGGAGCCAAGGAAACAACTATTGGTATTCGTCAAACTAAAGTTGGGGCTGAAAAACTTAATGAAGCGGCGCAGAATTTAAAGATAGTTGTTTAAAAAGTGAGGTATATTTACCACAAGTAAAACTATTTCAATAGGAAAATTATTAGTTTTATTGTAAAAGTAGGAAAAATTGTCATACTGAGATTAAGTGAAGAATCATAATAGATACTTTTTTACATTATGGTTAATTCAGTATCACAAATTTATCTATTGGAGGCGAGATGTCTAATACATAAGTAATCATGCCCAATAAATTATATATTGCAAAATTAGACTATTCCCACCTTAAAATTAATGCGGTGCGTCAGAGTGTATATTTAATTTATATAATCAGAGGGTTCTGACGCACCCTACTAAATAATTAATTTTTATTATTCTTTAAAAGATGTATCTGTTGAAAAAGCATTGAAAAATTGTGGGAGAATTGTTGAAAAAATTATGGTAAAATGGTTTATTAA
>CAWUOF010000316.1:0-5456 GCA_963923765.1 uncultured bacterium
TAGCATCCTGGCTTGTGGTTGCTTCAATATTATTAGTAAATAATGGGATAATATCGGAATTATTTTCTAGGAAAATCTCAATATTATTTACTGCTATTTCTCCTTCGCTACTTTCAGTTATTGCAGCTCCAGTATAATTAACTGCATTTTCTGAAATATTAGGAGTAGCAGAAATAGGATTAATTGCTTCTATATGATTAATTTCCTGATAATTAACATTAGGCAAAATCATGGCTAACCAAATTTTGCCAACGGTGGTATGGCAATTTGGACATTTTTCTACATCTAAGGGCGCTTTATTTTGGCATTCAGGACAACTTATAGTAGTTAGAGAAATGCCGCATTGTTGGCAAAATTTATGGTTATTTGGGTTAGAAAACTGACATTCGGGGCAAACAAGCATTGCTGATGGCTAATTGGTAAGGTTTAATTTGTGCTAAAAGGTGATACTGGATAAATTATGACGCAAAACTTAAGAGTTAGTATTTAAAAGGCTATGTTTTTTATATTATTTTTAACTATCAAGTGTCAAGGGGCAAAAGGTAATATGTTTTTTCCTAGACAAGCAGTAATAGGTAATAGGCGGCAATAGACAACTTTTAAAAATCCTTGTATTCTACTGCAAAAATTAACTATTAGCTGTTGTTAATGGTAATTCTATGGTAAAGCAGGTTTGTTTATTTTTGCTGTCGATGGATATGTTACCTCCTAAGTGCTGGGTAAGTTTTTGTACCAGTGCTAATCCCAAGCCTGTCCCGCCTTGTTTCCAGGGGTCAGCGCTGGGAATACGGTAAAATTTTTCAAATATTCGGGTTTGCTCTTGTGGCAAAATTTCTATGCCATAGTTAATTACTTGTATTTGGATTTTTTTCGCTGATATAATATTAGCTTTGACAATAATTTTTTCGTGAGGTGGTGTGTATTTGCAGGCATTGTTAAGTAGTTCTCCGAGTATGCGGGATAGGCTGTTAGGGTCACAAACTAAGTTAGGAAGATTGGGGGGAATTTCTAACTGGAGTATTTGCGATCGCGATGAGGCTCTTTCTATAAATGGTTCGGTGATGTGAAATAGCCATTCTTTTAGCTGAATCATATCAGCTATTCGGGGCTGTGTACCGGAATCAAGCCGTTGTAAGTCTAGTAAATCATTAATTAAGCTAATTTCTCTTTCACATTCGCTTTGTAATATTTGTAGGTAACGTTCTCCAGATTTATTATTAAAATGTTTAGCCGATGATTTATTATTAATTATTATGGGATTGACTGAATTGTTTTTACAATGGGAATTATTGTTAGATATTTCCGGCTTTATTTGTTCTCTATTTAAGGTTATAATTAACATTTGTATCGCCATTTTCATGTTAGCCATTGGGGTTCGCAATTCGTGGGAAACTGTGCTGAGAAAGTCGTCTTTTAGTTGACTAAGTTTGCGAAGTTCTTCTACTTGTTTTTCGGCGGCTTGGTAAAGTCGAGCTTGGCGAATGGCGATCGCACATTGATTAGCTACTTGTTGTACTAATCTTATTTCCATTTCATCATAGTTGCGTTTAGTTTGATTTATGACTAATAAATAACCGATCGCTTCTTGATCATCAAAAATCGGGCATAATAATTTTGCTGCTAATTGAGAAAATAAAATCGGACAGGCTAAATCACCAACGGAGGTATAAGATATAGTTGATTTTATATCAGGTTGACTGACTAATTTAGATTCTAAGCCTATTTTTTGTTCGGGGGTGTAACCAGCAAAGGTAATACCTGATAATAATTGGGAGTGAACTAAAGGGGCGTCTACAATATCAATAACTTGTCCTATAGCTGTTCCTAATTGATCATTTGTTGATTCATAATGTATGGTAGCATTAGTACGTTCTGAGTTATATAAAGCTGCTCCACAGTAATCTACTTTAAGAACGTTAGCCAGTTCATTTACTGCTGTTTGCAAAATCTGACTTTCATCAAGACTTTCTCTGACTTTATCAGTAATGCGTTGCACACCAGCAGTAAAAGCAAGGCTTTGCTGTAGCTGGGCAGTACGCATATTAACTTCTCTTTCTAAATGGGTTCTTGCTCGATCGATTTCCTCAAATAATGCTGATTGTTGAATAGCGATCGCTACTTGATTTGCCAATTGTTTTAATAAGTCTATTTCTAGTTGTTCCCATTGCCTAGCACTTTGACAATGATGGGCTATTAATAACCCCCACAATTGCGGCTTGCAATTATCTTTTTTTCCTCCTTGAATATTTAATTTTTCCGGATGTATTCCTATCTCTCCATTTAACAAAATTGGTACTACTAAATTTGCCTTTACTTCAAATGGTTCTAATAAATCTATGTGACATTGTTTTAAATTATTATTATAGATATCATTTATCGCCCTAACTCGACCATCTTGGTAAAGTGTCATATAATTATAGGCAAAACAATTATCTTTAACGATTGTTCCTTGAATTGCCATCCATTTATCATCAACAGATTCTACTGCTATAATACCACTACCATCCGGTTCAAATCGATAAATTAATACTCGATCTGTTTCTAAAAATTGTCTTACTTCCGCAACGGTGGTGTTAAGAATTTCTGCCAGATTTAAAGATTGACGAATGCGGATACCTATCGCAGCTATTAATCTTTCTCCTTCTGCTTGTTGTCGTAAAGCTACTTCCGATCGCTTGCGATCGGTAATATCTTTTGCTGTAGAAATAAAATGGGTTATTTGTCCCGATACATCGCGAATTGGAGTAATAGTTTTTTCTTCATAAAATAATTCTCCATCTTTTTTCCTATTAATAAATACACCCCGAAAAACATTTCCTCTTTCTATAGTTGTCCATAAATTTTTATAAAATATCTGATCTTGTTTACCGGAATTCAATATAGCCGGTGTTTTTCCGATAACTTCTTTGGCTGCATAACCTGTTGATTTTTCAAAAGCTGGGTTAATATATTGGATAATTCCTTTTTCATTAGTAATTAAAATACTATCTGCTGTTTGTTCAATGGCGCTGTAAAGTTGCTGTAAATTTTCTTCGGCTGCCATGCGCTGAGATATATCAGTTTGAATACCGATAAAATTAGTTAAATTTCCTTTCTCATCTAACACTGGAGCAATATAAAGCTCATTCCAAAAGCTACTACCATCTTGGCGATAATTTTGAATTATAACATGGCATTCTCTTTTTTCAGCAATAGCCCGCCGTAGTTCATAAAGTCCTGTTTGTTCGGTATTTTTCCCTTGTAAAAAACGACAATTTTTGCCGATAACTTGTGCCGCAGAATAACCTGTAAGACGTTCAAAACTATTGTTAACGTAAATAACGGGATTATAGGGAATTGTAGCATCAGTTATAATAATACCATTATTACTAGAAGCTATAGCTCTTTCTAAGAGATGTAATCTCGCATCTGTATGTTTTCTTTCAATTGCTGTTGCTAAAATATTGGCTACAGATTGTAAAAAATAAACATCATCGTGGGTAAAATTACGGTATTTTTTTGTATGTACTCCTAAAATGCCAAAACAGGATAATTTGGATTTTAAAATCCAATTTTCTGAATAGGGAATTATTTTGATTCCTAATTCTTGTATTTTTAATTCTATTTCTTGTTGTATGTAGGATTGTTTTAGATCTAATTCTGTTAAAGATTTACTAGTTATAATTACACTAACTCCGCTAATTACCCCATGTTCATGTAATAATTTCATGCCGGAAAATCGGGTTTCTTTAGTTAAATTTTCTACAATAATTGGCTGATTAAAAAGCATGGTATAACCCGCTTGAGAAGTTATATCTGCACTGATAATAGCTTTGCCTACTATTCCTTCTTGCCAGCCTACTCCCGATCGCAGAATAAACTTATTTTTATCTGGCATAAATTCTAAGATTTTGCAGTAATCTACTTTTAAGGTATCAGCAACTAATATCACTGCTTCATCCATTAGGGTAACTAAATCTATGCCTGATATAGCCCGTTGACCTAGTTTAGTAATAGCTTCCTGTTGACAATTTTTTTCAGCGATTTCTTTTTGATATTTTTCGTTATTATACATATATTGCTGAAAATCGCCGATATTCTCCTCGATCGCACAGAGAATACTTGTTACTTCTTCCTCCTGGGCATTTTGATTTTTACCAGTCAGGGAAATATTAATTATTTCCTTTGCCAACGGAGACAAATTTATATCTGGTAATTTTTCTGTTATTTGTTTGGTGGGATTTAATTCTATTATTTCTTCTGGCTGTAATTCCCGAATATTTCTAAATATTGCTTGAATTGCTGTTTTACCATTATAGGTAATTTCTGTTTCTATAATATCTGTATTGATAATACTACCATCTAATCTTCTGATTTTTCCTTGTCTTATTTGAACGGTATTTTCTAAAGTAATATTAATTTTTGCTAAACCCAAATTAAATAAATTTTGATTTAATAATTCTCCGGCATTTTTTGCCCGCCATAGTTGCACACCTGCGTTATTAATATAAAGTAATTTTTCCCCTCGATATAAAGCGATCGGTTCCAGGGAAATATCTATTAAGTTTAAATAATTTTTTTCCCTTTCTCTTTTGGCTATTAATTCTTGTTTATAATCACTAATATTTTGGCAAAATACTAAAAATATTGCTATTTGATTATTGTTTTTTTCTCCATTCCCTGAATAAATCCGGGCTAGTTTTTTGCGGATAATTTCATTTTGATCAATACCTGTATTTATAATTTCTGATAAATCTATTGGTGATAATAACAAAACTCTCCCATTAGCTTTTACCCATAAAATATTATTATTTCTACAAACTAAACGTAATTCATGCCATTCTAAAGATTTATTATTAAATGTATTAAATTCAGACACCAGGCGATCGCTATTATTTGTATCACCATCTGAAAATACAGATATTTTATTAATTAATTTATCCTCTAATATTACTCGATCTTGGGGATGAATTAGGGCAAATATTTTAGTAGCTATTACTTCTTCTAATTCATATCCTAGACATTCTGCCCCATATTTATTTAAAGCCAAAACATTCCCTATTCCGTCTAGGATAAAGTATATTAACGGAATATTATCTAACAAGGCGAGATAGCTTTGTATTTCCATCTTGCTGATACAATGAATTTCTTCTGGATAGCATTGAGGAACTTGCCCAGAATTTGTCAGTTGAGTGTAATCATCACAGGAGAACGCTTGGTCGTTCGGAATCATTTTTCAACTATTAGCCTGTGTAGGCTTTGTGAGTAATTTATAAGCAAATTTTATGATGTTTAATTTTTTTAAAGTTGAGTTACAAAAAATTAAACTTTTTCAAAAGTGCAGACAGTTCTATTTATATTTTAAACCTAATTTAGATTTTTTTCTATTTTAGAATGCCTCCTAACAACAAGAAAATAACTGATTACCAACCTAGCTTCATTAAAAATATATCTTTTACTTGCCAAACATATTATCT
>CAWUOF010000317.1:0-5454 GCA_963923765.1 uncultured bacterium
AAGTTCTGCGTCTGTAAGTTGTCCATAACTCATTATAATTAGACGATCGCCTTTCATGCCCAGACGTGCTGCCGCCCCATTGAGTTCGATCGCCCCAGAATTTGGTGGGGCTGCCAGGGTATAGGTAATTAATCTTTCTCCGTTGGCTATATTGACCACTTGTACTTGTTCATACACTGCTATTCCTGCGGCGTCTAATAGATTTTTATCTACACTGATGCTACCTACATAGTCCAAATTGGCAGCAGTGAGAGTGCAGTTGTGAATTTTAGCTAAAAGAAGGGTGCGTTGCATATTTATGAGTAAATAAACTTCAAAAAAATTGTATTAAAATTATTTAACAATAATGTTGGCAAAAATACTTAGTCTAAATTTTAGAATAAAAACCCTACTTTTAAATTTCTTATATTATTTTAGGAAATATTTTCATTAATGGGGAAATAGGGAATAGGGAAATTCGTTTTAAAATTTAATTATATATTTAGTAGATTATTCATCGAAAAATAGAGGATTTACGACTTTTTTTATTAATTTTAGATTAGGTAATTTTTTGATTTTTAGAGAATTTTAATTGCAAAAATCCACATTTGCAGAACCCCATGCTTTTTCAACATGGGGTAATTTTTTCGGGTAAAAGGCAATTAGCCTGGAGATAAACAGACTTTTAAATTATTTGCTGCCTGCTTTGATACATTTTTCAACTAATGGCAGAACGTAATCAACATCTTGCCAACCTAAAATTTGAGTTACTTTCTTTTCCAAATTTTTGTAGGTTTTGAAGAATTCAGCAATTTCGTCTAAACGGTGGGGGGCAATATCTTTGAGAGATTTTACTTGTGCATAACGGGGATCTTTATCGGGTACACAGAGAATTTTTTCATCTCGATCGCCACCATCGATCATTTCCAGCATTCCAATAGGGCGTGCAGCAATGATACATCCAGGAAAAGTAGGTTGATCTATAATGACCATACCATCGAGGGGGTCGCCATCATCGGCGAGGGTATTGGGTACAAACCCGTAGTCATAGGGATATTGTACGGAAGAGTAGAGGACGCGATCGAGGGCAAAGGCGGCTAGATCCTTATCAAATTCGTATTTATTTTTACTACCTGCGGGAATTTCGATTAGGACATTCAGCAAACCTGGTTTTGGTTGGGGGGGGATACGTGATAAATCCAAGATATTTCTCCATAAAATACAATTTACTGGGGTTTTGGGGCACAATTTCCGATTTAAGTTAATTAACGGCGATCGGCAATTTTTGCTTTAACAATACTCCCGAATAGCATTTTAGAGGAGAGGGGATAAATTCTAATCAGATTTTTTCCCTAAATTTTGACTAGACATCTCCAAAAATGAGCAACCAGGGAACACACAATCATAAATAAACACAAAAAACTATCAATTAGCATAATAGAAGTTTGATGTTAAGAGATGTCTAATTAGCCGACAAATTGCGATTTTAAACAGTCCAAGAACCATCCCATTCATCTGCGGGAGGTGTTTTGAGCCAATGTTGACAACGAGCTAATTGTATAGCGGAAGCTTTATCATTACTATCTAGTTCCATTACGGTAGCAAATTCTCCCATAGCAATACCAAATTTGCGTTGTCGATAGTATTCCCTGCCTTTGTAATAATGGTCGATTACTTGTTGTTTTTGTTCGGGAATCTGTTCCGAACTAAATCCGAGGAATTCGTAAATAGATATAGGTTTTTTATGTCCTGGGAGGCGAATAAAATCTAGTTCTCTAACTGTGATGCGATCGCGACAACAATTATAAGTATCTTCGCTCATAATAATATCACAGCCATATTGTTTACAAACGCCTTCCAGACGATAGCTGAGGTGTACACCTTCACCTATAGCCATAAATTCCATTCTGGAATTTGCTCCTATTCGGCTACTATTTTTTTGAGTATAGGAATTAATGCCTATTCCAATTTTGATTTTTTCCTGATTAGCGGTAAATTTTTGGGCATTAAAATGAGCTAAATGCTGATACATTTCCTTCGCCATCACTACAGCCCACCAAGCATGATCAGCTAAAGATTTAGGCGAACCAAAAATGGCGACTAATCTTCCATCAATACAAGCGGATTCTATTTGATTATCCAATTGATTTTTATATTTAAAAATCGCCTCCATCATGGTTTCAAAATATTCATTTAGCAAATTAGCTACTACTTCGGAACTTAATTTTTCTGCCAAGCTACTATAGCGACATATATCAGCAAATAACACGGATACTTCCTTGTTTTCGCCAAGGTTTTCTGGGGCCGAATTGTTGGCCAAACTACTTGGCTGCTGATTACCTAAGCTGGAATCACTATTTTCCGAAAAGCTGACAGACTGGCTGGCTACTTCCATATTGTATTTAAAACTTAGACCCAATTTAGTTATATTTTGACAGATGGCTGACAATCTCTAGCTGTGCAGAAAAAATCTAATTCTATCCCGATAGCAGAAAGCTAAAAAAACAGTTTGCTGGGAGAGAGATTTTTTTCTTTATTTCGATCGATAATCAATATCGATAATAAATCCTGTCTTACTGATAATGTAGCCAGCATTTTTAGTTTTACTAACAAAAGTTAACAAAAACTTCTGACTTGATTTAGGGCTGTTGCCAGTTGCCTAAAATCTAGTGGACAGGGCAGAGAGATTACCCCGTTAATCTCTCTATAGAGTATTAATTGCAGTATTGATTGTGGCCTGTGGTATTTTTTCCCGAAACAGAAAAGATAACCGATCCCAGAATACTACTTTTCGGTAAGTTTCCAAACGCCATCCCAATTTTCTGGGGGTGGTTCATTGAGGAAATGGTTACAACGTTCTATATGTAGGATAGCAGCTTTATTTTTGGGGTCAATTTCTTGTACTTGGCCAAATTCTGCTAAAGCTTGGGCAAAGCGACGATTGCGATAATATTCGCGGCCTTTTTGGTAATGTTCAATGATGTTAAGTTTTGCGGATGGGATATTTTCCGATCGCAGGCCCACCAATTCATAAATAGTAACAGGTTCAGTTTTACCTTTTACCGTGATGAAATCTAGTTCTCTGACATAGACGCGATCGGCACAGGGCTGATAAGTTTTTTCACTAATCACTATATCAGTTCCGTACATTTTACTAGTACCTTCCAAACGAGAACCCAAGTTTACACCGTCCCCGATCGAAGTTAATTCCATCCGTTTACTAGAGCCAATGTTACCACTTACCACCTGATCGGAGTGGATACCAATACCGATACTAATAGGCATTTTACCTATAGAATTACGTTTGGCATTAAAATCTGCTAAACGATGGCGCATTTCCACTGCTGTTTGTACAGCGCACCAGGCATGGTCATCTAGGGGCAAAGGTGAACCAAAAACAGCCATAATGGCGTCGCCGATGTATTTATCCAAAGTACCTTTATAGGTAAACACAGCATCTACCATTGACTCGAAATACTCATTAAGCATGGCGACTACTTCTTCAGCTTCCATACCTTCTGTTAAAGTAGTGTAGCTACGAATATCCGAGAATAATACTGATACTTCTTTCCGTTTACCACCTAAGCCGGTATCACCACTAGCTAGTAATTGTTCGGCTACTTCCTGAGTCATGTAACGATACATGGTACTTTTTAGGCGTTTTTCGTTACTAATATCTTCCATGACTACCAAGGCCCCGTAGACAGTTTTTACGTCTTTGGCGTCAGCGATGGAGTTAATTGATAAATTGATGCTGTGTTGTTCTTCGCCAAAAGAGAGTAGAGTTTGTTCTGGATAATATTGCTGTCGTGATTTAACTGACTCACCATCCAAAGCATCTTTAAACCATTTTTTAAAGTCGCCTTTTTCTAGTCGCAATAATTCGGTAACATTTTTAGTTTCTATTTTTTCTTCATCTTTTAAGCCGAGTAATTTTTTAGCGCTTTCATTAGCGGCAATGACATTACCATTTTTATCAGTAGAAATTACCCCATTACTCAAACTGCGGAGAATATCGCGTTGCATTTGTTCCTGTTGTTTGACGGTGGCAAACAATTTGGCATTTTGCAAGGCTACGCCAGCTTGAATATTAAAGGCTTGCATAAATTCTTGATCGCTGCGGTGGAAACTAGCTTTCCAGCATTCGGGGGCATTAGGCCAATCGGCGGGATTGTAGGGGGGGAAATCTCCTTGTTTTTTCTTATTGATTAATTGAGTGACGCCTATTAATTCATGGTCGGCATTATAGACAGGCATACATAACATACTACAGGTGCGATAACCTGTTTTTTGGTCTGTTTGTTTTGATACTTCGGAACGAGGATCATTATAGAGATCGAAACCAATGATTAAAGGTTCGCCTGTTTCGGCAACTAAGCCAGCAAAACCGGCATTTCTGGGAATACGAATTTCTCTTAAGGAACCATCAGCTATTTGGATTTTTGTCCAGAGTTGATTATTATCAACATCTAATAGCCAGAGTGTGCTGCGATCGGCATTCATTAGTTTTTTGGCTTCATCCATTACTCGTTTGAGAGTATCTTCTAAATCCAAACTACTCTGGCTAAGGGATTGGGTAGCCGTCATTAAGGCGGCGGCGGCGCGTTGTCTTTGGGTAGCTTTATAGAAGGAACGGGATGATTCTAAGATTAGGCGTATGGAAGGGGCAAACTGATCGAATACTTCTTTATCTGCATCAGTAAAACCGCCTATATCTATTCTTTCATCTAAGGTAGCGATCGGGTCGCTATTAATTTTTAATTTGTTGATTAATTGAATTACTGCTACTAATTCCTCGTTGTCATTTAACAGAGGTAAAGCCAGCATTGTATAGGTGCGATATCCGGTTTTTTTATCTTGTAATTGGGCAAAAGCCGATCGCGGGTCATCATAAAAATCAAAGGGAATATTAACTACTTTTTTGAAAGTTGCTACTTCACCGGCAATTCCTCGATCTGCTGGTAGTCGCAATTCTAAGGGTTGCCCGTTATCTCCTTTGGCTACTATTGACCATAGTTCATTTCTTTCTTCATCTAGTAAAAAGATTGTGGTGCGATCGGCATTTAATAATTCTCCTGTTTTTAAGGTAATTGACCGTAACATTTCATCCAAAATTGAATCAAACCCTTCACTATCGATCATGTCTAGTAAAGATAGGGTTTGATTAACTACTTGGAGTTTATTTTCTACATCTGCAACAACTTGGGTAAAACTTTCTTTGTTTAAAGGGGCGAGAAAATCGGAAAAAGTGCCTTTAGTAGTGGTTAAAGTACCAGGGCCAGGAGCATCGGCAGCTTTAGCTTTAGGGGGTATATCGCCTGTTTCTGGTGATGTTGTTGGAGTATCATTAGGTATATTTTGATTAGTTGCGGTGGTGGTTTCAGTGGTGGTTTCAGTAGTCACCACTGGAGGTGCAACTCGGGCAACAACATCAATTACAATATCAGCGTGATTACGGGCTGTTTTGTGATAGGA
>CAWUOF010000318.1:0-5442 GCA_963923765.1 uncultured bacterium
CTCATTCATACCACGAATAGCTGTTAAATATTGTCCCAAAAAAGGCAACCCACCCAAGGCAGGAACTAGATAACGAGACATACAAAGAATGCCTAATGCTGCACCAGTAGAAGCATCAAAATAAGGTTGATAAAAAATAATAAAAGCGGCATCACGAGTGCCAACACCGGCAAAAGTTAGAGGCAACAAACCGGCTAAAATAGCTAAAGGTGCCAGGGCTAAATTATCTAGTAAAGGAGTCCAAGCATTAAGGGTGAGAATAAAAAACCAGATTTGCAATAGGTTAACAAACCAAAGAAAAATACCTGCTATGCTAATTTTAGCTAATTGAATTTTATCGCCCCAAAAATAATCATGCATTCTTCCCCAAGCTATTTGTAATTGGTCAATTTTAAATTTTATTTTTTTAGGAACTATTGCTTTAGATATGAGAAAAAATATTTGAGCAAATTTGCGAGAACCTAATAATAATAAACCGCCAACAACTCCTACAGCTACAGCTACAGTCATTACTGCAAATAATTGATTTTTTTGAGGATAGATAATCAAACCAAATAAACACCACATCAGTAAAGCTAATAAGTCACTAGCTTTTTCAAATACTACTAAAGATAAAGCTAATTCACCGCTCAGATGCCCTTTATCTTTCATAAAATAGGCTTTGGCAATATCTCCGAGTCGAGAAGGTAAAATTAAATTTAATACGCTGGCAGCTAAAATTAAGCGATTTGCTTCGCCAAATTTTAAACCTTTTCCTGTGGGTGTGAGTTGTTGCAATCTCCAAGCAGCGATCGCCACTATTGGCACTACTATAATTTGACTAATAAACATCCACCACCAATTGCAATTTTGTAATACTTGCACCAAGTTTTGAAAATCAATTTTCCAGTATATAATTAGTAAAATTATCAAACTAACACATATAGAAATTAGACGTTTCATTATATCCTCTTGCAAACGGAACCAGGGAACAGGGAACAGCAATAAATATTTCCGATGATTTTTATACAAGTATTATTTAATTACATAAATATTATTGCTATTGCATGGTTATGATTATAAATATCTTTCAAGTTTTAAAGGTTGTTCGGAAGTAAGTTTTTTTACTTCATCTGTTAAATCAATCCAAGGCTGTAGTTGTCCCCACTGAAAGGTGCAACTGTTAGCTTCATCAATAGAAGTTTGTGAGGAGCTAATACCAACAGAAATAACATTATTCCAGGATAAATTAGCATAGATAACATCTAACAGATGACATTGATTATTTTCCCAACGAAATCGCCGATAAAAACGAAAAGGAGCTTGTTGTTTTTCATATTTTGGTATTGGTTCTATTTTTTTGCGAATAAAGTCAGGTAAAATATACCCAAAAATTAGCATTAGTAAACGTAAAAGCATAGTTTTTCCGGGTGTCATTAATTCTGGCTGTACCCAACTTAAGGAACCTTGAATAATAATTTCATCTTCTGTTGCCTGAATTGTATAATAATCTATTAAATGAGCAACGGCAGTTTTAATTTTACCTTTTTCCTTTAATTGCAGTGATATTTGGGTATCGGAAGTAATGAGAGTTTGACCATGAAATAGTTTAAAAACACCACCTTTGTTAAGTCCGATGTAAAGTTCAGTTTCTGGGTGTCTATCAATGATAATTCCTGCTTCTTTTAACCAAATCCGAATTGGTTCAGGTTGAGACTGAGGCGGGCGTAAATTAACAAAATCTCGCCAAGCTAGAAGATAATTAGCTGTAGGATAACCTAGGGAGCGATCGTCTGCATAACAAGTATTTAAACCCTTAGCCATACCCATCAGGAATTTATCATTTATTTGCAAGGCTTCAGGCATCCAATTACCAACTAATTCCAATCCATGTGGAAAAAAATTATAATTATTACGGCTGCCATATTCTCCACTATAGGAGCCATCAGGATGAATGAAATAACTAGCTAATTTTACGGCTTTGTCGATCGCCTCCTTTAACCTGTCATTTTGTCTAATTTCATAAATTCGTGCCAAGCACGATATAGTTAGAGTATGATATCCTGGGTCGCATCCTTCTGTTTCTAGGAACCAACCTTCTGCACTTTGTTTATCCAATAATCTTTCTAAGAATAAAGCTTTGGCTCTATCCCATTTAGAAGTTTGTAATATTTGTGATAGCAATTCTAAAGATAAAACTATTAAAGATTGTCGATGAGAGACTGCATCACTATTTTGATTTTTAGCTAACCAATTTGCCTGATTTTCCAGAAAACGTAAAACCGTGTAATTTTTTAATTCTAATAATTGGTAACTTTCTATACTAGCTAACAAAGAAAAAGCTGTTGCTTCAATGTTGGAACCGTAAGGTAAATAATCAATACAAGAACCATTTTTTGCAGCGCTTTTAGCTGTATAGAGAATTCCTGCTTCTACCCAATCTCGAATAGATGATTGTTTATAAAACAAATTACCAGAAATTTTGGTATTATAAACCAGAGCCAGGGGTAAAACCAATTCTTGCACCATGCCACTAGGAAAATCAACAGTTTTATAGTGCCAAAAATTGCGATCAAAACATCCATAAGTTGGGCTATGGGGATTACGATCGAGTAGAGTTAAAATTTTCGGAATTTGCGCCAAAGCTTCTTTAGCAAATAAATCTCTATACATATTTTTTTTAATTATTAATTACCATTATGCTTACGCAAAAAAAGTATATATTTTATATAACATAAAAATCAAAAAAATGGTTAACCAATATTCTACTGGTAAATGGAAACCCAAGATGATCAAAGTTTGGCGACATTTCAGGGACACCTCCAGAAATCAGCATTGGCATATTTTCAGCAATTCTGGTAAAATCTCAAGGGTAAAGCTTCCAAAAAATCCGACCATCCGCTTTAAAATTATAAATCTAAAAGTGGTATCTAGTGGGAAAATAATCAATAAGTAAACTTCAGTTTGCAAAGCGATCGCCTGAAATGCTAGAAATAAATAATATTAAGTGCCAAGAATCTTCCCCACTAATCTTAATAGTAGATGATGACATAGTAATGCGGCTTTTACTCCGGCGAGCTATGGAACAAGAAGGCTATAAAGTTGCCGAAGTATCAGACGGAAAAGAATGTTTAGAAGCCTACCCAGAACTAAAACCAAATATTATATTACTTGATGCGATGATGCCAGTAATGGATGGTTTTACTTGTTGTAGTTTATTGCAAAAATTGCCAGGAGGAAATCGCACTCCCGTATTAATCATTACAGGATTAGATGATCCAAAATCAGTGGATCGAGCTTTCGATGCTGGGGCCATAGATTACGTTACTAAACCGATCCATTGGGCGGTATTGCGTCATCGTGTACGCCGTCTACTGCAAGCTAGTCAAGCAATGGAAGAATTGCGACAGCAAACGGAACGAGAACAACTGATAGGCATGATGCAAGAGCGTATTCGTCAGTCTCTTAATATTAACGAAATTCTGAAAACTACTGTAGATGAAGTGCGAAAATTTTTAGCAACTGATCGGGTAATAATATATAACTTTCAACCCAATGGTATTGGAAAAGTAATAGTAGAATCAGTAAATGAAAATACAGATTCAATTATAGATCTTAAATTAAATGATGCTTGTTTTAATAATGCTGTGATATCCCAACATATTTCTAATAATTATTATCAAAAATATCAACAAGGACGTATTCGCGCTATAGAAGATATTTATACAGATAATTTAGATAGCTGTTATTTTGATTTTTTAAAAAAATTACAAGTAATATCTAATTTAGTAGTACCTATTTTAAAACCTGTTAATTATCGTTCTCTTTTATTATATGATAGAGAAAAATGGCGTAAAGATAAAATAGAAGAATTAGATAAATTATCTGATATTGAAATCAATAAACAACTAAATAAAAATCACCAAGATTTACTAAACAATGGTTATCAAAAAAATAGCATAGATAATTTTGATACGATTGCAGACACATCAAATAACAATTGCATAGATAATACTCAAGATTTACCGATTTTGTGGGGACTACTCATCGCGCATCACTGCTCCGGCCCGCGTCGCTGGCATCATTCAGAAATAGAACTATTAGAACGTTTAGCTAATCAAGTAGCGATCGCCATTAAACAAGGACAACTCTATCAACAACTAGAAGAAGCTAACTTAGAATTACAACGCCTTTCCACTTCCGATAGTTTAACACGAGTAGCCAATCGTCGCCGCTTTGATCAATATCTCGACTGGGAATGGCGACGTTTATCACGGGAGAAAAAACCCCTATCTTTAATTTTATGTGACCTAGATTTTTTTAAATCCTATAATGATACCTACGGTCATCAAGCTGGGGATGCTTGTTTACAACAAGTTGCAAATTCTATACAGATGTCAGTTAAACGACCAGCAGATTTAGTAGCCCGTTACGGTGGTGAAGAATTTGCTATAATTTTACCAAATACAGATGCTTTTGGTGGTTTAACTGTAGCAGAAGAAATTCGCCAAAAAGTCAAATCTTTAAAAATTCCCCATGCCGGTTCTTTAGTGAATAAATATGTTACTTTAAGTTTAGGATTAGCTACTATTATTCCCAATTTAGAAACATCTCCAGAAAAACTAATCACCACCGCAGATTTAGCACTATATCAAGCTAAAGGCAAAGGACGCGATCGTGTGGGAGTTTTAGAATAGAGATAGTTATGAGTAATATTCCTTATATCTTTCCCTAATGATATATAGCGGGTAATTTTAAGGGAAACAATAAATTAAGTATTTATGGGAATATCTTAAAAGATTTGTTGTGTAAACAATAAAAGTAAATGGCTCAGGGCAGATTTGAACTGCCGACCTTGGGCTTATGAGTCCCCTGCTCTAACCACTGAGCTACTAAGCCTTGGTTTTTTTAACCTTTAATAACATAACACACCTAAAAAAAAATGACTACCCCTTAAGCAAAAAATTTTTTACAAAAAGTCCACTATAATTTTGTCCCTTGATTTATCTTGGAATATATATAGTAATTGGATTCCAAAAAATATGAGTCTTAACATTGTCACCCTAGTGGGGCGTGCCGGTGGAGAACCAGAAGTAAAATATTTTGATTCTGGCAGTGTCAAATGTAGTTTGACTCTAGCGGTAAATCGAATTAGTCGAAATCGAGATCAACCAGATTGGTTTAATTTGGAAATATGGGGCAAAACCGCCGAAATAGCGGCTAACTATGTCCATAAAGGTAGTTTAATTGGGATTAAAGGTTCTCTGAAGTTGGATACCTGGAGCGATCGCAATACTGGAGTACAGCGATCGAAACCAATAATCAAAGTCGATCAACTCGATCTTCTGGGTTCTAAACGGGACAATGAAGCTGGTGCAGCCTTGGTCAATCACCAAGATGATTTTTAAACTTTCAGCCTAGGGAATTGGGCAGGGGGGAAAGGGCGCAGGGGGCATTGGGGCC
>CAWUOF010000319.1:0-5425 GCA_963923765.1 uncultured bacterium
CTAAATTTCCTATCAGGGTAAGACGTAAAATTTGTAGGGCATCGGCTTTTTTGGGTCTTTCTTTGGCGCTGGATGATTCTAGTTTTGTGGCTAAATTCATGTAAATAAAAGCGCGATAGATGTTGAAATATAGGACTAATAAGCCTAAAACGGCAAATAATAAACCACCTCCTGTGGCTGGATTATCGGCTGTATTGGTGTTGTTGAGAGTGGACACAGCAAATAATAAAATCAAACTAGCTACAACAGCTAGGACTAACTGGCCCCAGAAGCTAATCCGGCCCGTCCAGCGAAAAATCAGGGCAACTTTTTGCAAAGTCGGCGGAATTGATGGGGAGTCGGACTGATTTGACATAATTTATTGACCGTTGGCATGATAAGGATATGAAAGAATTTGGCTCGATCGCTGTTATAGTTTTTCTGGCAGTGGCCTTGCTATAAGTTTTTCAATGGGCTAAAGTATGCCTACCTCTACCAAAAGTGTTATTATATCTAGTGAAAAGGAAAAGTTTCTATGTTAATCCCTGATATGGATTAAGCTTAGATGGCCTTTACTTCAGTTCCTACTGTTCTACCCACTATTATGCTTTGGGTGAAGTTGTCATAATAGTATCTAGGGCTGAAGTCTATAATGAAATTTTTCTGGGTGCAGGGTAGAAAAATTTTTTACTTTTTTAATCTAAGCTTTACAAGGCTTGGATTTTGATTTTGCATTGTCGGGAGTTTTTTGGGGCTGTTGTCGGTAATTTCAAAAATAAACCATGAACTTTTGCCGATATATCCGGATTTAACTGTCTGGAATTGAATCGTATTATTCAGCAGCCCCCAATTTTATGGCATAGCATTAAAACCTTATTTTGATACGTTTTACCCTACAAGTCAGCTTGAGGGGATGCGGTATCCTGCACGGTGAGTCAGATGAAATTTGAGGATATATATCAATTTTTTCGCGATCCTCCTCCTATTTACCTCAACAAAGAATTAGCAGTTTGTTACATTCTTTGTGTTTTAGCGGGTGGAGATTCTTATGGTACCGAATTAATCGGGCATTTGGAAGATGAATATCCAACCTATCGACTATCTGATACTGTTCTTTATAGTGCTTTGAAATTCTTAGAAGCGGAAAGAGCGATCGCTGGTTATTGGAAAAAAGTAGAAGGACGTGGACGCCCTCGACGGATGTATCAACTACGTCCGGAATGGCAAGAACGAGCTAGGGATTTAGGTAGTCTTTGGTTGGAATACACTCATAAATTACCGCGATCGCCTAGCTTACACGCTGATTCTATAGTTGGATAATAGTTGAATTTTATCATAATTACAGTTTTGGCACTCCCCGTGCCTAAAATATAGGGGGGGAGTGTGAAAACAGTTTAAGCAACTAAAAACCATGAATTTGGCTATTATTCCATCTACGTTACTGTTAACTTTATTGTTGGCCGTTGGTCTGTTTTTCTTTATTAGAGCCTCGGTAAAAGATCGAACTGAGCAAGTGAAACTAATTTCCGAGCAACCAGAAGAATCTATCTTACAACAGTTGCAGGAGTATTTTGCCCAAAGAGCTTACCGAGTTGCCAAGGTAGACGATCGAGAAAATCAAGTTACTTTTGAAGGAGTTGTTAGCCCTAGTTTATTTCTAGCGGTTTTTTTAACTCTTTTGGCTGCCGCAGGAACTCTCTGCTTGGCCTTGGTTTTGTCCATGTTGATTCCCGATCGCACCCTAATTTTTCTCTGTTTGGTGTTATTAGCCCCCCTAGCTGGGGTTTTTTATTGGCAAAAAGCTGGCCGCAAAGAGCAAGTCTGTCTAAAAGTTGAGAAAATTACCCAGGGTAATACTCCTTATGCCAGCTTGATTATAGTCACTGGCCATCGGGATGAGTTGGCGGAATTGCAAAAATCATTGCCCCTAAAAGTTTCTGAGGGAATTTAATTTTTGTAAATTCAAAATTTCTACTTTACTTTATGAGATAATAAAACCCCAAGCTTATGGGTTGGGGTTTTAAAATTTGGTTCAGCATAGTTTTGCGGTCATTTAAACCCCGAACAATCAAGAGTAGACTGAAGGCCACCTCTTGTACGGGTTCTGTCAGCACCCACTAAATATGCGTTGGGGTAGTTACAGTATTATTTTCATTGGAGGAAGTATCTAATATCCTTAAACTGGGAAACAGAAAATGGTTTTCTTCCACATACTGCGCCCCAAATAATCCCTTCTCAGCCCAAAAGTAACGATCTGTAGTATGTTCATTTCGTTTTACCAGCACTAAAGCTGGTGGAACAATTCCTTCAGATTTAATAAATTTTCGAGCTGCTGTCACTGGTTTATCTTCGCCGCTTTCGATGCTATATTGAGGCACGTGCTCAAGAATTCTGCGTCCTTCCTGACGACGACGGCTCTTACGCTTGCGTCTCCTTGCCAAACTCTTTACCTCCTCTTTCGACAGACGGGTGTAGTTATAGTTACAAAAACCGTCGAAATTATATCGCCTTGAAAGCAAAATTTCAAGGTTTTTTAACGTTTTGATACATAAGACGCTCAAGCCGTATAATTTACGTAGATCAAGTCTTTAAGCTTAATTGAGACTTATGTAGATTTACATAAATTTATTAAAAATTGTAACAAACATTAATTTAAGCTGGTTTTCCTGCCCCATTACCCCCCTGATTTATAAATAATTCAATACAGATCATTATGTTGATGCCCGCTAGTTCCGAATTTATTTCTTTATGTCGATCGCAGGTGGCTTTATTGAGTCAAGGCTTGGGGGCGGCTGCTATCGTAGTTTATTTAACGGAAGACTTAAGGGAAGCGGGTCATACTAAATTAGTGCCGATCGTGGCTTATCCAGAAACAGCAGGAGAATGGGAAAAAAATTATTCTTGGGATGTCATACTCCGTAATGGTAAACGAGTAGAGACTAATACCATCGCCCCGACAACTCGCTTATTATCCGCAGCAGCAACATCACAAAAAATAGAAGTAAAATCTCCTCTGGCCAAACATCCCCACACAGAAACAGATCAACTAGAAAATTTGCTGAAAAATTCCCCGGTACAACAACATCAATTACTGTTACCCCTCATCCATGATGGGGCAGTGATGGGTTTGCTGGTCACTGCTAGAGAAGATCGCCCTTGGAACGATCGAGAAAAACCCCAGTTAGAAAAAATAGCTCATACTTTGGCTATCGCTTGTATTTTAGACCAGCGATCGCAATGGGCTATGGGCAAAATGCGCCAACAACAACAAATACAAGCCCAACAGCATGATATTTTAGATAATTTATTACACCAATTTCGCAATCCTTTAACTGCTTTACGAACTTTTGGACAACTTTTATTAAAACGACTAACTGTTACAGATAGAAACCGAGATATTGCTTCTAGTATTGTCCGAGAAAGCGATCGCCTAAAAGATTTGTTACAGCAACTAGATATAACTATCGATATTCAACCAGTAAATATGGAGGCGATCGTCGATAGCTTAGACAATGATAATGATAAGGAAAATTTCCCCAATACTTCCCTAGAAAACCCCTTATCCCTTCATTTATTGCCAGCTTCTAGTCTATCGATTGATAATAATTTACTTATAGAATCTCTTAACGTTGCTGAAATTTTATCACCATTAATAATATCAGCAAAAGCTATTGCCGACGATAGAAAATTACATTTGCAAGCAAAAATACCCGTCAACTTACCCCCAGTGCAAGCTAATGCTAAAGCCTTGGGAGAAGTATTAACTAATTTAATTGATAACGCTTTAAAATATACTCCCCCAGGCGGAAAAATATATATTCAATTTAGATATAAACAAAATCAGGAAATCCCTATTTTATCCCCTGATATTTTATCCCCTGAATTTAATTATTTAGGAATAGGCATTAGTGATACTGGCCCTGGTATTCCACCCCAAGATTTAGAACATTTATTTGAACGTTATTATCGCGGTGTGCAAGCACAAACAAATATTCCTGGTACTGGTTTAGGTTTAGCTATTGCTAGAGAATTAGTTAAACAAATGCAAGGGGAAATACAAGTATTTTCTCCTGTAAATTCGGATTGGTTGCCTGGTAATACTAAACAAAAATTAATCGCAAAAACCCTACCAGGAACTACTTTTGTAGTGTGGCTGTCTTTGTGTAAATAGAAAGGAAAACAAACAATAAAAATATATATAATAATGATATTTGTAGGTTAATCAAAAACTTATAGGGGCGGGTTAGTCGATAATTTCTAATAATAGATAGATAAATAAACTCACCCCTGGCTTATTGATGAATTAAAAACTAGAAATAAGAGTAATTTTAATAGAAATTATCGCTATCTGATGGCATAAAAAATTTTTCAGCAAATTATAGTTATTTTAAATAAGAATGAGTTAAATAGGGCAAGAGTTGGCATTTATTTCTAATGATACACCCAACCAGGTTTTTTAAACTGATTTTTTCTAATCATCAAAAACCCAATCTCATTTTTGCTCATTGTTTGAATCTTATTTAAGATAACTATAAAATAAAAATTTCCCCCCTTATTAAAGCCTGACGTTGCAAAATTGTGGGATGATTTCACCCACTTTGAAACGAATCCTCAATAGACCTCTTGCGAAAGTAGGTGGATGCATGAACCTACGAATTAATAGGAGTTTCAAGGATTTTCAAAGATTTTCGCCTTCTTGTCTAATCATTTCAACCGCTAATTCGCCATCCCGCATCTATGCAACGCCAATTAAAACCTGGTTCCAGCAGGTTTCGTTGATGTAGCAAGGGTTTTCAACCCATTGCTCTTGCAATCATCCGGGTTTGTAATAGGGCTTCAGCCCTCCGGGTTGGAACAAGCTAGAAGTTTGTTTTACAATTTACCCTTAATATGTTATGATTAAAAATATCCATAAGCTCCCTTGTATTTAACATTACTGATAATGCTTGTGAGCTTAATATATTTAATTTATGCCTAAATTTATGCACAAATTTAACATCAGAAATCTTTATTATATTACTCATATTGATAATGTCGCTTCTATTTTGGAAAAAGGAATTTTATCCCATGCAGAAATAGAAAATAATCAGGTTAATTATGCTGCAATTTATGATAAAGAAATAGTGAATATTCGCCAAAATAAAACTACTCCAGAGCAGCAAAGTTTATGGAATTACGCTAATCTTTTTTTTCAGCCGCGTAATCCTATGATGTATAGGGTGATCAAAGAAAAAGATAAAACTAATATTGCTATTATTGCGATTAAATCTAGTATTTTATCTGAACCAGGAATCATAATTACTGATGGTAATGCTGCCCATAATGCTACAAATTTTTATCAAAATTTATCAGAAGGCAAAAATATTTTACGCGCTAATTGGTCAATCATTCAAAATGAGTATTGGAAGGAAGAAGATGGCTCAAAAAGAAAAATTATGGCTGAATG
>CAWUOF010000320.1:0-5416 GCA_963923765.1 uncultured bacterium
GTATAAGAGACAGGACCAGGGGGCAGGGGGGCAGCGGTTCGGCTGCGCTCACCGACCAGGGGGAAAGGGGGCAGCGGTTCGGCTGCGCTCACCGACCAGGGAGCGGGGGAGCGGGCGAGCAGGGGGTTGTTGAAGTTTTCGTCAAGTTTAATGATAGTTCTTCCTCATCGAGATTAGCTTATCATGGGAAAGATGGGGTTGTCAAGGGGTAGAAAAAAAATCGTGGGGCTTTTTTACTTGTTTGATTTTTTTTTAACGCACAAGGGTGTAGTAGTTTTTGAGAGTAAATGCAAAAACCCCCGTGAGGGGGCTTAGGAAACTCATTAACGATCGCGGAGTTTGGGAGAAGGACTACTTCTGCGAGGTTTTTCTGATCGGGTTTTATCTGAAAATACAGGTGGTGAAACCGAGCTTTCTCGGTGGCTAGGTAGACCGCCGTATATATCCAGATTGACTGTTTGGCCTTTAGATTTAGCTATGCCATCTAAAACAGTGCTAATTGCTTGTATATTGCGTCCACCACGACCAAAAACACGACCTTTATCTGTTTCTTCAAAGGCCAGCCGAATCCAAACCTGTCCATTGCTGGCCAATACCTCTGAATCAATTTTTAGAGATTCTGGGTTCTCTAAAAAAGGTTGCATTAAAAATCTAACTAGCCCGTTATAATCGGGGCTAGTTGCGCGATTATGTGGGTTTAGGCCAGTAGATATTTCAGGCACGAACTTGCTCAAAGACATTGTTCTTTTCCAGGATACGCCTTACCGTGTCTGTGGGTTGGGCTCCTTGTTTGAGGCGGTTAACTAAACCGGGTACATCCAGTTTAATTTCATCGGTTCTGGGGTTATAAAATCCCAATTCTTCTAGGGGGCGTCCATCGCGGCGATCGCGGCTATTCATAGCCACAATTCGATAACTTGTTTCGCGTTTTTTGCCGTATCGTTTTAGTCGTAATTTAATCATCGTCAGAACATAATTGTTTGATTAACTATCTTACCACCAAGTAGCGAGATAGGGGAAATAGACAGACAAGGAAAAGGCAAGCTGTCTAGCCTAGCATAACCAATAACTAGCTATCAGCAATCAGGGACAGCCTGGAGAAATAACCCAAACCTGGACTATTTGGAGCAGAATTATAATATCTATAACTGGCTGCACCCAGGTGTAAATACCCTGCGACCTTTTGCTTGGTTATTTTTTAAATACCACCAAAACCCTTTTTCTTTTTCTCTTTTTTCTTTTTCTTAGCGGGAGTATTACCCCCAGTATAGCCGCGCCAGCCGGGACGATTCGGAGGGCCATAAGGTGAAGCACCTTGTCCGCCAAACATTCCGGGCATTCCTGGGAAACCCGCACCTTGTCCCATTTTTTGCATTAGACTTCGCATTTGCTGGAATTTGCTAACTAATTGGGAAACATCTTTTTCCTGATAGCCAGAGCCTGTAGCAATGCGACGGCGACGACTAGGAGAAGCAGATAATAATTCTGGGTTTTGGCGTTCTGCTACAGTCATAGAACTAATCATAGCTTCTGCACGTTTTAGTTCAGTTTCTCCTTGTTGTAGCTGATCTTCGTTAAGCTTCATGCCAGGAATTAATTTTAGCAAGCCGCCGAGGGAACCCATATTTTTCATCAGACGAGTTTGTTTTAAGAAATCATTAAAATCAAACTTGGCTGATAGGATTTTTTGCTGCATTTGTTCAGCATCGGAGATATCTATAGCTTCCTGGGCTTTTTCCACCAGGGTAAGAACATCTCCCATACCGAGAATACGGGAAGCGAGGCGATCGGGGTAAAAAGGTTGTAGTGCTTCTACTTTTTCCCCAGTACCGACAAATTTAATAGGTGCGCCGGAAATGCGACGTACTGATAAAGCTGCTCCGCCCCGACTATCCCCATCCATTTTGGTTAGAATAGCACCAGTAATGCCTATTTGCTGATGGAAAGTGCGGGTTAAATTTGCGGCTTCTTGACCTGTCATGGCATCCACTACTAATAAAGTTTCGTGGGGTTGGACAGTAGATTTAATTTGGGCTAATTCCGCCATCATATCTTGGTCAATTTGTAGGCGTCCGGCGGTGTCGATAATGACTGTATCTACACCTAATTCTTTAGCCTTAGCCACACCTTGACGGGCAATTTCGACGGGATTAACTATAGTACCTAGTTGAAAAATGGGGACTTCTATTTGTTGACCAAGGGTAATTAATTGGTCGATCGCTGCGGGTCGATAGATGTCTGTAGCTACTAATAAAGCAGAGCGATTTTGTTTACGAAGATGTAAAGCTAGTTTAGCAGTGGCGGTAGTTTTCCCAGTTCCTTGTAAACCGGCCATTAGTACAATGGTAGGTTTTTGGTCGGCTTGGGCTAGAGGTACGTTAGTTTCTCCCATTACCGCCACCAGTTCATCATAAACAATTTTGATAAACTGTTGGGCTGGTTGTACGCCAGCTATAACATCGGCTCCTAAAGCTTTACTTTCTACCTCAGCAATAAAATCTTTAACTACCTGGAGATTTACATCGGCTTCTAGGAGAGCTCGACGAACTTCTCGCAGGGCATCTTGGATATTGGACTCTTTAATTTTGTCTTGACCCCGCAGTTTTTTCCACGCGGTTTCCAGACGTTCGGCAAGGGCGTCAAACATAGAATAAAGTGTAGTTAAGGGTGCTTCTGATTTAGAGAAATTGACCGGAGGAATTATTCCACTAACCAATAAAGCGCTAGTAGCTCTTTATTAGTTTAGTAGATGGCCGTCCTCCGCGAGGCAATATCAGCATTATTTGTAAGTAAAAAACAATTTACAAGATTGGTGCATCATTATGCAGAATGTCACTAGCCCAGATAATCGTCAGAAAAGCCAGAAGCCGATCGAACAATCATCTGCTGTTGCAAATCTACCAACTCAGGTAATGGGACAATCTAATCAATTGCCTCAAGTTGCAGCAGATGTTAATGGAGTATCTGTAATGAGTTTATCTGATGATAAAATCTCCAGTAAAAAAAGAGAAAAAGTAAATAATAATGGGGAAAAAGTTACTCCTGTTAACATAGATACTTTTAGTCCCAAAAATATTCCAGTTATTTCTGTTGTTGAAGATGGAGAAAATACTCAGCCTTTAGTTGATGATTGGCTAAAACTTTTTTTACGCCATAGTCAATTATTAATGGCGGTGATAGAACCTAATGAATTTACCCTCAAATATGCTAATAATTATTTTTGTCGCATGACAGGTATTGCTCCAGGCCAAGATGGTACGGGTAAATTAAATGATTTAGCAACTGCTGGTATTCGCTTGCTAGATTTGTTTCCGGATTTAAAAGATTCAGAATTAGGTGCTTTATATCGACAGCAAATATTACATTTAGTGTTGGGAGATTTTTATCATGTAGATTTGCCGGCTTTGCGTTTGTTAAATGAACCGGTAATAGTTTCTATTAACAGTCATTTGTATCCAGATCCGCGTATTATTGAGTTATGTCTAAGAGCAGATGAATTAAAGGTTTCTCGGATAGATCAGAGTATAAATGAGTTTGCAGATTTGCATTCACAAAAAGATACGATCGAAAATTTGGCTAAAAAAATACTGTCTTCTCATCAGATGATAGCCTTAAGCGATCGCTTGCGGTGGGAAAATTATAAAATCGAAGGCTTGCTATTATTAGAAGGCTTGGATGTTACCGATCGAGAAAATATTCGCCACATTACTAGATTATTAATTGACCGAGATTCGATTTTGCGACCAGAGAAATTTCGCCAAATTAATCAAAAACTTAAAAATCTCTTTCGAGCTAGTAATAGCATGATTTTGAGTGTAGAAGATCAACAGGCGCGATTATTTATCGGTAACGATCGCAAAGAATTAAGAGCTAAGATTTATTCTATAGCATCTTTACAAGGTTCTCATTTTTTGCGAGCAGCAGATTTAAATCGAGTAACTAATATTCCGGACTTAAGTAAAGATTGCCAAACTGATTGCGAGCGATCGCTACTAAATCAAGGTATTCGTTCTTTATTATTAATTCCCCTAGTAGTTAAAGGTATAAAAAATCATCCTAAACAGCAACTAGCTGGAGTAGTGGGAATTACTAGCGATCGACCTTATAACTTTGATAGTCTCGACTGCAAACAAGCCGAAGAGTTAATACCAGCCTTTGCTGCCGCATTGCGCCAAGCTATTCAACAGCGTTTTACTAATATCCATCCTGCTGTAGAATGGCGATTTCTCCAAGAAGCCGAACGTCGTAGCTGGGGAATGCCACCAGAAGCGATCGTTTTTAACAATGTTTACCCTCTTTATGGTATATCTGATATTCGCGGTTCTTCGGAAGAAAGAAATCGTTCTATTCAAGCAGATTTACTAGAACAATTCCGGTTAGCTTTAAATATAGTAGATGCTGTTTGTAAATTTCAAAATACATCATTAGGAGAACAATTAAGGCTAGATCTACTAGATTACATTGAAACTCTCAAAGGTCAAATTACTGTAGATGCAGAAGTTACAGCTTTAAAATATCTCAGTGAACGCATAGATATCTATTTTGATTATTTTTCCCAATGCGGTTCGGAAGCTATGGCTGCGGTTAATGCTTATCGTAATAGTTGTGCAAATGATCATAAATCAGTTTATGTATCTCGCGCTCTTTACGACCAGATGATTAGTCAAATTAATACTAAGCTAAAGGAAACTTGGGAAAGTTGGCAAGTGCGGATGCAGCAAATTATTCCCCACTATTGTGATATTGAATGTACAGATGGTATTAATCACATGATTTATGTAGGGGAATCGATCGATCCAAAATTTTCTCCTTTCCATTTGCGGAGTTTACGTTATGAACAGTTAAAAGCTGTTTGTGATTGTGCTAGAACAGCTTTTAGTTTGCATAAAGAATATCATACACAAATGGAAGTTACCCATTTAGTGTTAGTACAAGATTTGACTGTAGATATTTTCCATGATGATAATACCGAAAAATTGTTTGAGGTGCGGGGAACAAGAGATATTCGTTATGAAATTGTGAAAAAACGTATTGATAAAGCAACGGATGAAAAAACCGGAACTCGTATTACTCAGCCGGGTATGTTGACTTTAGTTTATTCAACAGAGGAAGAGTGGCAAGAGTATCAAGAATATTTGCGTTATTTAGCCAGAGAAAATTGGGTAGATACGGATATAATTTCTGGTACTGTGGAACCCTTGCAAGGTATTACAGGGCTTAAATTTGCTCGTGTTAATATTTTACCTACTCCTGTGGAGGAGAAATAGATTATTTTTCCCCGTTGTTGCGCTTTTAGCGCTAAAAAAATATATAGGGGCGGTTTTTTCCCCGTTGTTGCGCTTTTAGCGCTAAAAAAATATATAGGGGCGAGTTTTTTTCCCGTTGTTGCGCTTTTAGCGCTAAAAAAATATGTAGG
>CAWUOF010000321.1:0-5415 GCA_963923765.1 uncultured bacterium
GGAACAGAAAAAGCATCAGCAAATTACAATGCTCCCCATAAATATACTGATTCAACATCAGGAAAATCCTTTGTTGTTATTCCTAACCAAACTCCTAATAGTACGATCGCTAATTTCTTAGTTCCTCGACCCACAGTACAAAGAACATTAACTTTAAATAATTGCGGCTGGGGCAGCCTAACTAAAGGAAGTTCGGCCCCAACAAACATTACCGGAACTTCTACTTTTGTGAATTGGAATAATAAAACCACTGGCACGGCAGTTACTTGCACTAAAGATCCTTCCCCAGCAACTACCTACACTTCTAATAACAATGGACCTTTAGGAACGGTAATAGATGATGGTTCCAAAATTTGGATTAAAGGAGGAGCAACAACAGGATCTATAATTGTTAATGTAGAGACAAGCTCGGCAATTACCACCAAAACAAATGCTTGTGGATTCGTACAAATTGCAACATCAACAAGCAGACCTTTTACTAATTTCAATATTGGCAGTCAAAACTACACTTTATCAACATTACCAAGTGTAAGCAGACCTATGATTTGCCGCAAGTTTGGAACAGAAGGAGTAGCCTACATTCCAAAATAATTTTTACTCTTGCTGCGGTGGAAGAACAATAAATTTTAATTTGGTTAATCTACTTCGCATCATTGACCAGTGTTTCCAAACCGCAGCTTTACTCCTATCTAAACTATTATTTTCTTTTAAATAAGATTCTGTATTTCCCTGACCTAATCTATATTCAATATTAATTAATTGAAACCTAGCAGAATCCCGTCGGGCTATTTCTTGATAAGTTTGAAAATCTCTACGAATATCATCAAATTCTAATAAAGATATTTGAACTTTCTCCCGCAAAATATCGGCCATTTGTGCCCGTGCCCGTTGCATTTCAGCAAGTTTAACAGATAAGTCAGAAATAGCGATCGAATTACGCTGCTGTTCTGTGTTACCGCCAAAAGCACGCTCTAAAGTAGGAACAGCGACCGCTTGTAAGACTCGATCGCCTATTTCACCTAATGGATTGGTTATAAATGAAAATATATTTCCTAAAAATGAACGCTTAGGCTTATTTTGTTCTAATGGTGTAGTATCTAAAAACACCTTTAATGCTGGTGATAAAACAGCTAAATCAACCGCCTTTTTACCATTAGATTTAGCTTCTTCTATTTTAGTCTTGATTTCCTCTACCCTGGTATCAATTTCTTTAATTAAAGGATTATTGACAGCCGCCAAAGATTGCAGCTTATTTACACAAGTAATAGAAACATCAACACAAGGTAAACCGCCTTGTAATGATTTCCAAATATCATCATTAATAGAATTTTGAATAATTGAATCTATATCTTTTCCTGGACTAGATAAAGGATTGTCTTTAAGAGTAGGAACATTACTTTCATCCTCATCTTCTACAGTTTTTGGCTCCTCATCTTCATTAGTTTCTTCCGCTAGGAGAAAGGGGGTTAATTGTTGAGTCTGTAAAAGATTCTGTGCTACTGCCTTGGGGGATATTGCCAACAACAATGGTAATATCAACATCAAGAACATTATTGTTTTGCTTACCCCATTTAATTCGGCGCACTGTACCAGAATAAGGCGATCGAACTGTAGAAAGTGCAGAAAGTTTAACTTTTGTTTCATCTAACTTACTCCTTAGTTGCGCTAATTGAAACTCTTTATCTCGTTTCTGGTTTTCTGTTTCTTGTAGCTGACGAGAATAAAATGATTCAGCTTGATTAGATTCTTCTATTCTTCTAGCTAAATTAATAGAATGTTGATATTCTAATTGTTTCCTATCAGATTTAGCTTTTTCTAATTTAGCTTTAGATAGTTCTAAAGCAGCCTCAGCTTTTAATATTTCTGAGTTTAAATTATCTGTTTGTTTAGTACTGTTAATAGCGGCAGCCGCCAGACTAGATTCAGCTTGTTTTAAATTTGATTCTAAAATAGATTTCTCTTGCTGCAAAGATTCTAGCTTTTTCGACTCATGCTCTAAAACGCTAGAGTTAATATCTTTTAAAGATTTAATTGCAATGATTTTTTGCTGTTGACTTTCTATTAATTTTTGATGAGATTCTAATTTAATCTTAGCTGTTTCTACTGCGTTTTTCTCGGAAACATTATTATAATCTTTAGCTCTATTATTAAAATCAAAAGAACGTTTAACTTTATCTAAATTTCGAGAAGCTTCATTAATTGCAGCCTCTTCTACCACAAAATTAGCCTCTGGTAAAGTCGCCATTTCGGGTACATTTTTAGGTTTATTTGGTTCAATTATTTTTCTTGATTCAATTTGTTTAATAGATAATTCTATTTGATTTTGTTGGGCTAATAATTGTTGCCTTTCATCAGTGCGATCGGCGATAATTTGACCAACATTAATACTATCACCTTGTTTTATTTTTAAGTCATCAGGCTTGATTACTTGAATAGATAATTTATGTAAACGAGAATTATTACCCAATGGTGTAGAGTCTTGTATCTGAGCAGAAGCTTGATTAGGTTTGATTTCTTGAATTAAACCAGAAACGCCACAACCAACAGCAAAGACAAGGGCAATAGAAGTAAGAATATTTTTCATAGCTTTGGCACCGGGTTAATTATTCTAGCTTTTAAACTGCCTTTAGCAAATTGATAATTTAAAAGTTTGATAGCTAAAAATAATGGGGCGCTTTCTAATTTTAAAGAATTTCCTGATAAAGTTATAGTTTTGAACTCATGGGGATTAATTGAAATTTTAATTTCCTCTGGAGAATCAACTTCTAAATTTCCAGAAATAAATATTAATGAATTTGGATGATTAGTAGCGATCGCCTGCAATTTAGGTAAAATTTCCTCCTCATTAAAATCCACTCCTAAAGTTTGAATATTAGATTTTTCCCCAGGAGTAGGAACTAATCTTGATGCAGTAATATTTTCTCCAGTTTTATAAATACCGTTTTTATCAGCAAGTAAAAATTCACTTCCTATTTTTTCGATAACCCAAAATTTTTGATTAATTGGTTTTTTATCGGAATTGAAAAAGCCTTGAATGTTTACATAAATATGGTTCTCACTATTTTGAATAAGAACCTGCTCAACAGAATCCTTAACTGCAAATATTTGATTAATCCATAAGGAAAACCCACCACCATTATTAATCCATAAACCGGAAACCAACAGCATAGATAACAATCCTAATAAAACAATTTCTCCCTTACTTCCTGTTCTAATTCTGGCATTAGGATTACTACCGCAAACAGCCCAAACAGGAGAAGGCCAAAATAATTGCACACCTTCGGGGGTAAGCGTATCGGTGCAAATTGCGATAAAATGCCCGATGGATAAAGCTAACCAATATTTCCAACCAAATTGAAGCAATGGATAACTAACGATCGCTAACACCAACGAAGCTAAAAGTGAATGAGTAATGCTTCTATGCGGCCACCTTTCCTCAAACCATCTAGCCAATGGCCAAATCATTCTGCCGATATAACTCTGAGTGTTGTCAACGTCTGGAAGTTGACTACCAAGAACCAGTAAAGCTATGGGATAAGTTTCGGTAGTTTGCAAACTTAACACCCCGATCGATACACTAGCTACTGCATGAGTAATGGCCATCATAAAAGTTTTGAAATATTTCAAAAGTTACTTACCTAGTGGCTGGGATTTTGCATTTCTGGAAATACCTCTACCCAAATATTTAAGAGACAAACCAAGAAGAACAGCAGCACCACCAACTATATAAAGAGAGCGATCGCCTAAGCCCAAACCAATAAACCGGACTATTCCAACAAGAGCCAAAGCCGCCATGATGAAAGGTGAAATATCGACATATTCTCGGTGTTCGGCTTCTGATTCCAAGCCCAAAGCCTCTTGCTGAATTATCTTTTTAGCTAATAGTAAATTTTTACCAACACGACGTTGAAGCTGTGCAAGACGACTAGGAGAAAGTATTAAATCATAATTAATTGCCTCCCTAATCATTATGTTTCTTATTTCTAAATCTGTTGGTTGGGGTAAAACAACTTTAGGCATTCTCAGAAAAATACCTTTTCCTGGATCTGAGATAGATAAAAGAATGATTTGCTTACCAGCTTTATGCAACTGTTCTAACCATAATAAAAGAGACTTCGGCCAGTTATGGGCATCGTCTATTACTAATATTTGATTAGTTAAGTTCTCAGCAATTTCATCCCTAACAATATCAGTAGATAAAGATTTTCCCTTGTCATTAACTGTTGGTATTTCTAGCTGTTCGGCTAAAGAAAATAAAGCTGTTTTTGATGTAATGTAGGAAGCGATCGCTACTTTTCTATTAGGTAAATTTTCCCTAATCTTTTCTGCAAAACTACTTTTACCGCTACCCTGCTCACCAATAATTAAACAAGATTCTCCATGATTCAGAATTGACAAAACCTTTGCTAATTCCTTGGCATGAAGTTGAAAAGAATTATTAGGTGAAGGTTTTAATTCTGCTGCTGGTTTTTTCTCATTTGAAAATAACAAACTAAAAAATAATCCAGCAGTTCCAAATAACAGAAGTGGACGAGAGGGAATGAAAACTATAAAGAAAGTAGTAGCGATCGATATTAATAGAAAGCTTAAGCTACCCCAAGAAGGTCTAGCATTTTTCCCAATTCCTTTGGGTCTACTTTTTGAACTTCGGAAATTTTAGATTTCAATTCTTGCGAACGTTGGCTTTGTAGTTTCGACTCGTGAAACTCTTTAAGTTTGGATTTTACTAAAACTTCTAACTCAGCTTCACTATTAAGCTCTTGAAGTCTGCCAATAGACAAACCAAAACCACTATTAGCGGCGGGAACAGAAGAAGTTTCTACGTTATTTTCTACGGTAATTTCTACAGTGTTTTCTATAGGAACAATAGAATTTTCTATGGTTTCTACAGTGTTTTCTACAGAACCAGAAAGAGCATGAGTTAAATTTATCTCCTGGCTTTTGATTTTATCCAGATTTTCTCTGGTAATTTCTAACCCCAGATTGGATAAAGCTTTTTTCCATTTATATGCGGCGGCTTGTTTTATACCGTATAAATCCATAATTTCTGAAATGTTCATTTTTATATTCTCCTCTGCTTTGTAGAAAAGGTGGAGGATTTTATATGGTCTTCTTCTGTTTTGTCAATATGTACAGCCGGATAATATGCGCCTGGAAAAAACGCAAAAAACAATATAAATGTAGAAACCCATAGCCCCTCACTGGTTAAAATTCTACGGTGTCTCTTTACCTGTTGTGTGGAAAGGTTTATGTGTTTAGCTATTTCATTTGTAGAAATATTCGGATTTTCCCGTAAAAGTTCCAATATCTTTCTACGTTTTTCTTCTCCCTTTCTATGACTCGGCCAAGGATTATCAGGAAGAGCATCATAGAAATTATTTAGTTCTTTCATAGAAAGTTATTTATTCATATAAA
>CAWUOF010000322.1:0-5409 GCA_963923765.1 uncultured bacterium
AATAAACCCGCCCCTGTCATATCGATAATTTTTATAAAGGCGATCGTCTTTCCCCCTTAGACACGCTGCTGAGAAATCAAGTTTTTTAGAAAAATCCGGTTTTTTGTCTTAGGGATAAGTCTAAAATTATCCAAATTATTAGAAGTGCGATCGCCCTTTAGGGATATTCAATAAGTATTTATACTTAAAAAATAGATAGCCCAAATAATCAGGAGATTGATTTTTTGCAAAAAATCAGGAAAACTAAAACTTAGTGACAAACATACTGTGAGGACTAAACTTTAATGCGGGTTTTATTAATTTACCCTCTGTTTCCCAAAACTTTTTGGTCTTATGAAAAGATTTTGGAATTAGTCGATCGCAAAGTATTGCTACCACCTTTAGGATTAATTACAGTAGCAGCAATTTTACCCCAGCATTGGGAATTTAAACTGGCAGACAGAAACGTAAGGGCTGTTACCGAGGCTGAGTGGGAATGGGCGGATGTGGTAATTATTTCAGCAATGATAGTGCAGAAAGATGATTTTCTCGCCCAAATTCGGGAGGCTAAACGCAGGGGTAAGCGGGTAGCGGTAGGTGGACCTTATGCTACAGCTATTCCGGAAGATGCCCAGGAAGCAGGTGTTGATTATTTAATTTTAGATGAAGGCGAAATAACTTTACCATTATTTGTCGAGGCGATCGAACGCGGAGAAACACAAGGAATTTTCCGGGCAAACGGGGAAAAACCCGATGTAACTATTACTCCTATTCCCCGTTTTGACTTGTTAGAATTGAATGCCTATGACTCTATGTCTATTCAATTCTCGCGCGGCTGTCCTTTTCAATGCGAATTTTGTGATATTATCGTACTCTACGGACGTAAACCACGCACAAAAAACCCCGAACAATTAATAGCCGAATTAGATGCTTTATATAATATCGGTTGGCGGCGTAGTGTTTTCATGGTAGATGATAACTTTATTGGCAATAAACGTAATGTTAAATTATTGCTAAAAGAGTTAAAAACTTGGCAAGCAGAAAGGCAATACCCTTTTCAGTTTAACACAGAAGCATCTGTAGATTTAGCCCAAGACCCCGAATTAATGCAATTGATGGTGGAATGTAATTTTAATGCTGTATTTTTAGGCATTGAAACACCAGATGAAGATAGTTTACAACTGACTAAAAAATATCAAAATAATCGCAATTCTCTAGCGGATGCAGTAGAAAGTATTACGCGGGCGGGTTTGCGGGTTATGTCTGGGTTTATTATCGGTTTTGATGGGGAAAAAACTGGTTCCGGTTCTCGTATTGTCCGTTTTGTTGAGCAAACATCTATTCCTACAGCTTTATTAGGTATGTTGCAAGCGTTACCAGATACAGCATTATGGCATAGATTGGAAAAAGAAGGGCGACTTTTGCGAAAAGATGCGAGTATTAATCAATCTAGTTTAATGAATTTTATCCCAACTCGACCTTTACAGGAAATAGGGGAAGAATTTATCGAAGCGTTTTGGGAATTATACGATGCAGAAAAATATCTCGATCGCGTCTATCGACATTTTCTCATTTTAGGCGCACCTGTCTGTAAGCCTGCTTTTAAATGGCCTGACTTTTTGGAATTACGGGCATTGCTACTTGTCTGTTGGCGTCAAGGTATTAAACGCAAAACTCGCTGGAAATTCTGGCATCATTTATTTAGTATCATTAAACGTAATCCTGGTGTTTGGGAACATTATTTAACTGTATGTGCCCATAATGAGCATTTTCTGGAATATCGTCAAATTGTCCGCGATACTATTAGTAAACAAATAGCAGAATTACCCCCAGAGCAAAAGTTAGTAGCAGCAAAAATACCAGTACAAGCTGGTAAAATAGCCAGTTAAAGTTTTTTTAGTATTTTTCTGGTCATTAGTGCGGGTACAAGTCCCGCACTATTTTTTTTGACCCACCCTACTAGAAAAAATATTGGGTTTATACAGTTAAATATCTGGAAATTAAATCAGCTTAACTGCCCGTAGGGTAAACATGATGGCGACAGCAAGGGTGAGAAAACCACCATAGATGAGAAAATATGAAATAAGTCCAGACATTTTTTGTCTCCAGAAAACAGCACTGCAAATATTAAATCACCTGATGGTTTAAAATATATACCTTGCGGACGCTTTTTTGATTAGGTTTTGGAAGAATGCAGTCAGTTATTCGCGTCGATCTTCCCCAGCAGTCTTATGATATTGCTATTGCCCCTGGTATTCTCGACCAGTTGGGCACTTGGACACAGCAGCTAAATTTGGGTAAAAAAGTTTTGCTGGTATCTAACCCAGCTATATTTCGCCACTACGGGGCAAGGGCGATCGCCTCCCTGGAAGCAGCAGGTTTTGAAGTGGCTAGTTGTAAATTAGCTGCGGGAGAGCAATATAAAACTTTTAAATCTGTCCAAAAAATCTACGATGCTGCCCTAGCACATCGTTTAGAACGTTCCTCGACTATGGTAGCACTTGGCGGCGGTGTTATTGGTGATATGACTGGTTTTGCTGCTGCTACTTGGTTACGTGGTATTAATGTTATCCAAGTGCCTACTTCGCTTTTAGCTATGGTAGATGCTTCGATCGGTGGTAAAACTGGTGTTAATCATCCCAAAGGTAAAAATTTAATTGGCGCTTTCCATCAACCAAGGTTAGTGTTAATTGACCCCCAAGTTTTACAAACTTTGCCTATGCGAGAGTTTCGCGCTGCTATGGCAGAGGTGATTAAATATGGTGTAATTTGGGATGATGAGTTATTCTCTGATTTAGAAAAATGCCAGCGTTTAGATCAGTTGCGCTACTTAGATGAGGAGTTTGTCCAAAGTATTATTACTAGATCTTGTCAAGTAAAAGCTGTTGTCGTCGGTAAGGATGAAAAAGAAACTGGTTTAAGGGCTTTGCTTAATTATGGTCATACTATCGGTCATGCTGTCGAAAGTTTAACCGGATATAAAAAAGTTAATCATGGTGAAGCTGTGGCGATCGGTATGGTGGCTGTTGGTTTATTAGCTATTCGCTTACAATTTTGGGATGATGAATGTCAGCAACGACAAGTTAATTTACTTAAAAAAACTGGCTTGCCGATCGCCTTACCTGCTGGCTTGGATCTTGAAGAAATTATCGATACTTTGCACACTGATAAAAAGGTTAAATCTGGTAAAGTTCGTTTTGTTATGCCTACTAAAATTGGTGCGGCAACTGTGACTGACCAAATACCTCCCCATTCTATCTGGGAAGTGTTAAATCAAATGCTCTAGCTATACTGATTATTTAAGTTGATATTTTAGTCAACTTACGAGATAGTTCTTCCTCGTCGAGATAAGCTTATCATAACTAAGATTGTCTTGTCAAGAGTTAGAAAAAAATAGCGTTTTTTTTAGCCTTTTTTTAGCCTTATTTTGGTGAAGTGTAGCTATCCGTCAAGAATTATGCGGAAAACTGGCTCAATATTATTTTTTTTGCTGGTAAACTATAAATTGCAATTGGGAAGTTACACAACGAGGAATTTTATGTCTTTACAAGTTGGAAGCGATGCACCAGCATTTACAGTCAAGGATACGAACGGGAATACTGTTTCTTTATCAGATTTTGCTGGTAAAACTGTTGTTTTATACTTCTATCCTAAAGATGATACTCCTGGTTGCACCAAAGAAGCTTGCAGTTTTCGTGATGCGTATAGCGAGTATCAAAGCAAAGATGTGGTAGTTTTGGGCGTTAGTGGCGATGATGAGGTATCACACCAAGCTTTTACCGCTAAATATAATCTGAATTTTCCGCTTTTAGCAGATAGTGATAAGCAGTTGATTAAGGCTTATGATGTAGATGGCGGTGGCTATGCCAAGCGTGTTACTTATGTTATCGGCCCTGATGGAAAAATAATCCATGTTGATGCCAGTGTTAATACTAGCACTCATGCTAGTGATATTTTAGCCAAGCTAGGGCTTTAATTTTAGTAACTAGGCAATATTTTTTTGCTAAATTAGGGTAGGAGTAGGGATGTAAGGATATTGCCTTCCTGCCTGCCCTAATTGCTGGTAATGAAATTATTATTCTTCGACTTTATAACCTAATTCTGCTAAACGTTGGCGAGATTGTCGCCATTTTGGTTGTACTTTTACAAATAATTCTAAATAAACTTTACCATCTATGAGTTTTTGAATTTGTTCGCGGGCAGCACTGCCGATCGATTTTAGCATACTACCAGATTTACCGATGATAATTCCTTTTTGGGAGTCACGTTCGACATTAATACTAGCGAAAACGCGAGTAATTTTTGGTGTTTCTTCTACTTTTTCAATAGCTACAGCAACGGAATGGGGTATTTCTTCGCGGGTTAATAATAAAATTTGTTCACGAATAAGTTCTCCCATGATAAATCTTTCGGGTTGATCTGTGACTAGATCGGGAGGATAATAATAGGGGCCGATTTCTAGGCGATCGATTAATGTTTGTTGTAGAGTTTCTAATCCTGTTCCAGTTATAGCGGAAAATTTGACTATTTGCCAGTCATAAGGAGTAACTATTTCGGCATAACTTGACTCAAAATTAGAGTCGATCGGTTGTAAATCGATTTTATTCATGCCTAGAATAACGGGGATATTTGTTTCTTGCAAAAGTTCGACAATATAGCGATCGCCGCCTCCAGCTTCTACGGATCCATCTACTACCAATAACACGACATCAACGGATTTAATCGCTATTTGAGCATTTTGTACTAAAACTTCTCCCAAGCGGTGATGGGGCTTATGAATACCTGGAGTATCCACAAAAATTATTTGGGCATTAGGTGTAGTTAAAATGCCCCGCAAACGATTTCTGGTAGTTTGGGCTACTGGGGAAGTTATAGCGATTTTTTGCCCAACTAGATAATTCATTAAAGTAGATTTACCGACATTGGGACGTCCGATAATGCCAATAAAGCCTGATTTAAATCCTGCTGGGGCAACGGGAATCAGGGGATAATCTAGCCCGTTCATAGTTTTGCCATATTTTAATGTAATTTAGCCTACCGCAGTTTGGGAATATTAAATGTAATTTATCGCGCATTATAGCTGAAATTTGTATTTATATTATATTTACTAGCTAGATTTTTAATTATGGTATATTCCTAATTGTTTTTCCCAGATTTATGTTAAGTTTAGCTACAATTTATTGCATAAAGTTAACAAATTTTAAATTTAATTTTTGGATAGAGTGCGATCGACTATATTTATCCTAAAGTCAAAATCAGGAATAAATCCCAATAATAATCGTTGTTGCGCTTTAGCGCCAAAATCCACAATAAATCAAACCAGATAATAACCGTTGTTGCGCTTTAGCGCCAAAATCCACAATAAATCAAACCAGATAATAACCGTTGTTGCGCTTTAGCGCCAAAATCCACAATAAATCAAACCAGATA
>CAWUOF010000323.1:0-5407 GCA_963923765.1 uncultured bacterium
AAGAGACAGCCCCCTGCCCCAATTCCCCTAAACACCCGGACAACGTACAGGGATGCCGGTGGCGTTGCGAATTTCGGTGGCGAATTCGGAAAGAATATCTATATTTAATTGTTTTAGGGTGTTGACGGGATAGGGGCGATCGTCTAAGGGGCTATGATTTCCTCTAGCGTCTAATTGGTGATGTATAGGTTTGGGCCTGGTAGGGGTGTTAAGTTGAATTTCATCAGGTTGTAAAAATTGCATTAATTTGATGTAATCTCCTTTGTATATTTCATTCCAGGAAGATAAAAGCATGGTTTGAATGGCAAAATGTCCCTGATAATTACGGCGAAATTGATATAAACCTGTCCAAATACTTAACCAATTAATCCCTGGTACTGGTCTATTAATGCGGCGTAGTTGATCTGGGGAAACGCTGTCTAGTTTGACTGCTACTTTGTCGGCTAATGCTAATTCGTTGCGAACGGTGGGATTTCGTAATAAAGTGGCATTGGTTAATACTACTGTTGGTCGATGAGTAAGTTGTTTAATTAAGGATAAAATTTCTCCTAAGTTTAGGGCTTGGGTGGGTTCACCGCTACCACTGAGGGTGATAGCATCGACATTCCAAGGGGCAAATTTTTGTAATTCTTGGAGAATTTTATCGGTAGGAATAAAAATTTGTCGATCGGCGGTGGGGTGTTCAATTTCTCCTAACTGACAGTAAACACAGTTAAAGGAACAAGTAGATCTAGGGCCAATGGGGTCAATACCTAGCGATCGCCCATAACGCCAGGAATTTACAGGGCCATAAACGGCGGTAAATTGCAGAGTTTCTGTAGATTGCATAGTTAAGTCTAATCAGTAAAATTATTGTTAGTACTTGCGATTGTCTCTGACTTTAGAGATTTTGGTGAAAAAATTTCCAAGTTTAGGTTTGGGAAAATAAAGCTGATAAATTTATTAAGTAATATGTGTCTTGATTCTGACTTTCACGCTCAATTGCTTGCTGCTGCCGATCGATTAATTAAGTTAATAGACTGTTTTAATCAAACCCGCATTTTAGTAGTAGGCGATTTAACCCTAGATGAGTTTCTTACTGGCCAAGTTGAGCGAATTTCCCGTGAAGCACCGGTTTTAATTATTCGCCATGAACAGACGCGGCAAGTACCAGGTGGTGGTGCTAATGCAATTTATAATTTAGCAAAATTAGGAGCAAAAGTAAAAGTTGCTGGTTTGGTAGGCAAGGATGATCAAGGAAAAGCTTTGAAAGGTATTTTTGAAGATGTGGGAATTAATACAGAAGGAATTTTAACGGATTTTTATCGCCCAACAGTGACCAAAACTCGTATTTCTGGCCATGCCCGTCAATCTGTAACACAGCAAATTGTGCGAGTAGATAGAAAATCAGATAATTTGCCTGATTTAGATTTACAAATGGAATTAGCTAAATATATTCGTGGGCAAATAGGAAATGTAGACGCTGTGGTATGTTCTGATTATGGTGATGGGGTGTTAACAGAACCGGTAATTGCTGCTACTTTAAATCATCAGCGTACTTTTGTAGATGCTCAAAAAAATTTACAGCGTTATCAAAATGCTACTTTATTTACTCCTAATTTACCAGAAGCAGAAAACGCTGTAGGTTATTCTATTTCTAATGAGGCAACTTTAAGTAAAGCGGGTAAGGATTTATTGGCTTTAACTCATGCTAAACAAATTTTAATTACGCGAGGGGAAGAGGGTATGAGTTTGTTTGATGCGGGGGGAAATGAAGCCCATATTCCTGCTTTTAATCGTACAGAGGTGTTTGATGTGACGGGGGCGGGAGATACGGTAATAGCGGCATTATCTTTAGCTTTAGTTGCAGGTGGTTCTTTTTGGGAAGCGGCTGTTTTAGGTAATTTAGCAGCTAGTATTGTAGTGCGAGAATTTGGTACTGCTACGACAACTGCGGAGGAGATGAAAGCTGCTTTGCATGATTTGTTGAATACATAATTTTCGTCATGTTTTATAAGGTTAATTATTACGAAGGTATAATTTGGCGATCGCCTTGAGGTAAATTTTTATGATTTTAAACTTTTCCTTGTTGCACTAATTGATTATTGCACTTGTTGTTGCACTTTAGTACTAAAGAGTTATAACCCACCGTTGTTGCACTTTAGTGCTAAAGTAAACTAAAAAACTCCCACATATTTCCCTAGTTAAACTATTATGTTTTGCTGTCTATGAGATGCACTCTTTATGTCTTTAGGTTTATGTTTTAATTTTAGGGCAGAATAGGCGGTAACATTTCTTTAACTAATAAAGTGATATCGGGAAATTCTAAGGGAGATATACTATCGGTTTCATTTAAAATTATTTTTTCTTGGTATCCCTGGGGCGTGGGTGTACGGAAAACGCGCAATTTGCGGTTATTTAAATCTAGTACTAAATAATCTTTTATGCCAGCTTTAGCATATTCTAGGGCTTTTAGTTCACTATCGGTTTTTAAGGTAGTATCTGCTATTTCTATGATTAGATAAATTTCTGTTGGTGTCGGATGATGTTTTAAATAACGTAATATATCTGGTATAACTAGGGCTATATCTGGTTCAGGTTCGGAATAATTATTTAAGGTTATGGGTAATTGGGTTTGGATTAAAACTCTATTTCCTAAAAGGCGATCGAATAAGTGCATTAGAAGTCTAATTGCTGTAGCATGGGGTGTACCTTGAGGACTCATTTTTTTGATTATTTGACCTGCGATTAATTCTACTGATTCTTGGGGTAATAAAATTCCTAATTCTCCCATACGGTGATATTCTGTTACTGTCCATAGCCGTAATGGTAAATTATTTTCTTTATTTTCACTGGTAGAGGTGATGGTTTGCATAGGTAAATTTTTTTAAAGTTTAGGGTGATATTTTTAGATTTGGTTGTTTATAATAAGGTGCGTTAGTTATTAATAACAATTTTTTGATAACGCACCAGGTTTTTTAAGGATTTTGTAAATATATTAAATTAATGGTGGGTTTGTGCCCATTCTAGGATGGCGTTTACTAATCCTTCTATGGTATATTCTTTGGCTTCTATATCTACTCGCCCGAATAATTGTAGGCAAGTTTTAGAAGTTTGGGGACCGATGGAGGCTATACAAATACCTTCTAAAGATATCCCGCCGGAGGTTTGGATAAGTTGACAAAAATATTGTACGGTTTTAGAACTAGCAAAGGTAATTACATCTATTTTTTTCTGTTCCAAGGCTTCTAAAGCTGTTAAGGGGATACTATCAGGGCAGCGAGACTCATAGGCGGGTATTTCTATTACATTTGCGCCTTGATTAGTTAATTCTTTTACTAATACTTCCCTCCCGCCAGTTTCGACGCGGGGAAACATGATTTTTTTGCCTGTTACGCTTTCTGGGAAGTTTTCTACTAGGGAGTCTGCGATATAGTTGGGGGGGATAAAATTCGGTTCGATATTGCGTTGTTTTAAACTTTGGGCGGTTTTTCTGCCAACTACGGCTATTTTTAATTTTGCTAAGGTGTTATAGTCTTTTTGTAAAGTTAGGAATCTTTCAAAAAAGTAATCTACTCCATTGGTAGAGGTGAGTATTAACCAATCAAAGGTTTCTAATTGATGAATAGCATTATCTAAGGCTTCCCATGTGGAGGGAGGGCCGATTTCTAGGGTAGGCATTTCTATTACATTTGCCCCCTGTTGTTGGAGGCGATCGAATATTTCGTTAGACTGCCCTGCCGATCGCGTAATTAATACTGTTTTTCCTTGTAATGGTAGTTGATGAGTTTTGGGGTCGAAATTCATAATTTATTATTCCTTTTTTGCTTTAGCATGGGGTTGTAAATATTCTCGTAATTTTACTATTTCTCCGATAACAATTACACAGGGTGATAGGGTTTTCCCTGATGTTTGGGAGACTATACTAGCTAGGGTTCCTTGCCAAATTTCTTGTTGGGGATGTCCTGCCCAACGGATAATAGCAACGGGGGTGGTAATTTGTCTGCCATGTTTTTCTAGTTGATAGATTATTTCTGATAAATTTTTTCCCCCCATTAGTATTACTAGGGTTTCTATTTCTACTAATATTTCCCAGTTTAATTCTTCTATTTCATGGGCGCTAATAACGGTAAAACTACGACTTAATACGGGGTCAGTTAGGGGAATTCCTGCTAGTAATGGGGCGGCTAAGGCTGAGGAAATACCGGGTACTACTTCAAAATTACAATTGGCTGCTATTAATGCTTGTATTTCTGAAGTAGTGCGACCAAAAATAAAGGGGTCGCCGCTTTTTAGCCGGACTATTTGATAACCTTTTTGACATTGATTTATTAATAATTGATTAATTTCTGTTTGGGTTTTTGATGGTTGTCCGCCGCGTTTTCCCATGTCGAAAAGTTGGCAAGTTTTGGGTACTAATTCTAATAGTCGATCGTCTATTAAGGCATCATAAACTAAAATTTCAGCTTGATTTAAAAGCTGTTGCGATCGCACGGTAAGATAGGCCACATCTCCTGGCCCTGCACCAACTAGATAAACTTTACCTTTATTTTCAGACATAATTAAATTGATAGTAGATAATTTGATATTTACTAGATTGTCACAGGCGATCGCCTTTTTCCCCAAAAACTTAAAATTTATTTATAATAACGCTACGGATTTTATTATAATCTAATATTAGGTAAATTTCTATAGGTATAATATGAACAACAATCAAAAAATTAGCCAACATATAAAATTTGGATTAATTACAGTTATTTTATTGATTGTAGGGGGCTGTAAATGGGTTTTTGCCCAAAAAGATATTTATGAAGTGAAAAAAGTTAGTGATGGGGATACTTTATCGATAATAGATAATAATCAAAGTTTTACGGTGCGTTTTGCTTGTATGGATGCACCGGAAATAGCCCATACTAATGCAGAAAAACAAAGTCAAAAAGCGGTAGATAAAAATCAATTTGCTTGGGGAGATAAGGCGAAAATACGTTTGCAAGATTTAATAAAACAAGGAGGCGATCGAGTGCGGTTAACTGTTACAGATATCGATCGCTATGGGCGGAAAGTTAGCGAGGTTCGTTTACCTAATAATACTTTGGTCCAAGAAGTTTTAATTCGTGAAGGATTAGCAAAAGTTTATAAACCTTATTTAAAAAATTGCCCTAGTGCCAATATAGTACAACAAGCAGAAACAGAAGCAAAACAAGGTAAAAAAGGTGTATGGGGGGATAATAAATTTGTCGATCCTTGGGAATATAGACGCACAAATAAGAAAGAAGATTAGTAGTAGGTTTTAGTGAATAAATTATTAGGTTTGAGATAATTAGAATGTAGAATGTAGAATGTAGAATTTAGAATGTAGAATGTAGAATGTAGAATTTAGAATTTAGAATGTAGAATGAATGGAAAAAATATAAATTTGTAGGGGCGG